>NZ_JBKFBI010000035.1:0-44491 GCF_053346095.1 Methylobacterium sp. A52T
GCTGCAGAACATCCGCCAGGCCAGCCAGCAGACCGCGGCCGGCACGCGGCAGGTCGAGGCCGCCTCCGCCAACCTCACCGAGCTCGCCCAGGCCCTCATGGCCCTGGCCGAACGGTACCGGCACTGATCCGCCGCTCCGACCGTCCTCCTCCAACGACCGCCCGATCGGTCGGACCGCGCTCGCGTCGTCCGGCTGGTCCGGATCGGCGGAGGCCGTGGACCCTCAGCCGCGATGCGCCGGCCGGTGCGGCGCCTGTCGCCGGGAGGCGGTCGCGGCGCGCGCGCGGGCTGCCCGGACGCGCACGATGTCGGCCATCCCGACCGGCCGCGGCGGAGCCTCGCCGGTGAACGGCATCCGGCTGCGGACATCGCCGTAATAGTCCGACCCGCCCATGCCGAAGCCGCCGGCGACGACGGGTCCGTCGAGGAGCGGCTCTCCGGCCGACGCTCCGGTGGCGACGAGGACGAGGAGTGGGACGGCGAGGAGGAGGCGCATGATCGCATGCGTACACCGTCCTGCGTCAGCTTCGCGGCGGCGGCGGTCACGATGGCGTGCGCGCCGCCGGCTGGCAACGCTCCCCTCAGGTGTCCGGGTCGACGCCGCGATAGCGCGTCGGATGCGTGCGCGCCTTCTGCCAGCCGGTCCGCCCCTGCGCGAGGCCGACCTCCAGGAAGTGGACGAGCGGGTTGACGCCGGCCACGCGAACATCCGGGTTCGCGTCGAGATACCCGTCGGTGCTGAAATGCCCGCTCGGGTCACGGCCCTCGCGCCAGCCGAGATCGAGGTAGTGTCGCGCCGGACCGTGGGGATACTGGCACGTGTCGGCGTACCAGCTCCTGTAATAGGCCTCATCGAAGCCCGGGAGCGGGCTCTCCAGATAATGATCGAGACCGTACCGGTCACGGATCTGGCCGGCGACGCGCGCGGCGACGGAAGCGTAATCCCGCAGATGCGTCCCTTCCACGAAGGCCTCGTCCTCGGCGAGACCGAAGCGCGCTCCGCGCAGCGTCGCGAACGGGTCGAAGAACGAGACCCCCCGGCGCGCGCAGATGGCGCGGAGGAGATCGGAATAGACCTCGACCGCGGCGGGATCGCGCTCGGAGACCATCGAGGCCGGCGTGGGCGGCAGCGCCGAGACCAGCGTGTCGAGGGCGAAGGCCTGGAAGCGGTCGACGATGCGATCCGCGTGGTCGGAGAAATCGGCGGTCGCCGATCGCCCGAGCGCCGACGGCGAGCGGATGTCGTTGGTCCCGACGAACAGGACCGCCAGGAAGGCCGGCAGGGGCGCACGCAGCAGGTCGAGGGCCCGGCGGTAGGAGCGCGCCGTCGCGCCCGCGAGCCCGGCATTCAGCACGGGACGGGAAACGACCGGCCGCGGCATGTGAACTGCGTGCGAGTCGCCGGCGAGCACGACGCAGCCGCTCGGCGCAGCGTCGAAGACGGCCTGGATATGGCCGATCTTGTGACGGCGGAGGGCGCCGCTGCGGAGCGCCCTCACGGCCTCTGACAAACCCATACGAATCTTGAACACCGCCCCCGCGTCCCGCACCGTAGGAGGCTCAGTTTTCCCAAGTCCAGTCCCTCCCGAGCGCGAATCCGATTTTCGGCGCCGCCGGTGTTGCCGGGCGACAGTGCCGGGAATGCCGCCCGGATCATGAATGCTGGCCGGTGGCGGAACCAGATCCGCCGGTGCGCTGTTGTGGAGCCCTCCGCGATGGTGCAATGGAGCCGCCCCTGCGGGCGCCGTCGACCGCCACGAATCCCTCTCGTGCTCTCGTCCTCGATCGATCACATGGTCCGCGGCTACTTATCGTTCACGCCCTTCACGTTGAGAGACCTTCATCCGGCACCGGTGGCGCGGCGACATGTCTTCTTCATCCACGGATTCGACGCCCGCAGCGGCATCCGCTTCCCCGCCTTCTTCAAGCGGGAGCTTCACCGTCACGCGACCCGGTTCGGGGCGATGCCGCGCGCGGTCTCGGAGATCCGGACCGATCCGGACGGTCTGAGCCGGAGCTGGACGGTCGACGCACCCGCCGACGGCGACGGTGCGGCGGTCCGCTGCGAGACCCTGATCTGGAGCGATATCGTCCACGCGGATCTCGCACGTCCCGTGTCGCGCAAGCTGGCTCTGCTGGCGCAAAGCGTGGCGGCGGGGCTGGCACAGGGACTGGTCCTCAAGACGTCCCGGTTCGGATGGCCCTACACGGTGCTGACCGCCTTCCCGTTCTTCGTCGCCTTCGTGGCCCCCGCACTCCTGATCGCGTTCGGCACCGCGATCTACGCTACGTTGAGCCCGTCGGCGCCGGCGGAAATGGTCGGCGTGGCGCTGCTTCTCGCCGCCGCGGCGCTCGCGCTCCTGTACGGCGCCAAGAAAGCGCTCGGTCGCCTGTTCTTCTGGCACATCCTGAGCATCCGGATCTTCTTCTGGCAGCACGCGACCGGTCGGCGGCCGGATTACGCGGACCGGGTCGCGGCCTTCCGGGACCGTGTCCTGGCCGAACTGGCACACTGGCGCGCGAACCCCGCGGACGCGCCCGACGAGGTCATGATCGTCGGCCATTCCCTCGGCGCAGCCATGGCGGTCGAGGTCGCCGCGCAGGTCCTCGCGCGCCTCGGGCCCGACGATCGCGGGCATCCGCGCCTGTCGCTCGTCACGCTCGGCTCGGGGCTGCCCTTCGTCGCGCTCCAGCACGAGGCCCGCGCGCTGCGCGACGACATCGCGACCCTCGTCTTCAGCGACCGCATCGTCTGGTGCGATTATCAAGCGCCCCAGGACTGGCTCAACTGCTACGGCTTCAATCCGATCTTCGATCTCGGATTCGGACGACCCGCCTTCCTGGCCTGCAACCCGCTCATCCGTTCCGCCGGGGTCAAGGACAGGATACCCGAGGACGATTACAAGCGTCTGCGCCTCAAGCCTTTCCACATGCACTTCCAGTTCCTGAAAGCCAATTTCAGGCCGGGGGAGTACGATTTCTTCGAGATGATCCTCGGGCGGCAATCGCTGCTCGACCGCGCCCTGCGGCCGATCTGCCGCCGCGCCGTCCCGCCCGCGCAGGGCGCGTGATCGCGTCCGCGGGAAACGCGTCGGGACGCGATCCGAGCCGCCGGTCCGAGCCGCCGGATATCAGACGGCCACATTCCGGTCGTCAGCACGCCGCCGGAATGTCTCGGCATCTCGGAGTCAGGAGCGGACCGGTGGGAGCGATGGGATTGAGGATGCTGCCGGCTCTCGTTGCGCGGAAGGGCGCTCTCGTCGGGATGCTCCTGGCGGTGCTCGGCGCCCCGGTCGCGGGCGAGGCCGGCTGGAAGGGGCCGGAGGCGCAACCGCTGTTCGTCAACGAGGCCAATCCGGCCGGCTACAACTACGCGCCGAGCGTCATCACCGAGAACGGGACCACCGACATCTGGTGGTGCGGCCAAGGCAAGACCGACGTCATCTTCCATCGCTCCTACACGCCGCAGACCGGCTTCTCGCCGGCGCGGATCGTGTTCCAGCCGACGCCCAACTCCTGGAACCGGCAGTACGTCTGTGATCCCAGCGTGATCCGGGGCCGCTTCGTCAACCCGGCGGACGGGCAGACCTACGCCTACGCGATGTACTATTCGGGCGCCGACAACCTGCCCGGAAACAACAACCAGACCGGCCTCGCCTTCTCGAACGACAAGGTGACGTGGGTCGATTACCCGGAACCGGTCATCAAGCCGATCAACCCGGAAGTCGCGCAGGGCAATTACGGCACCGGCCAGCCGGCGACCTTCTCGGACGGCCGTTCCGGCCTGTTCGTCTTCACCACGGATCTCACCGGGCCGCAGGGCGTGCCGGCCTTCGGGGACCTCTACGTCCGGCACACGGCCGACGGCGTGCATTTCGGGGCGCCGGCGCGGGTCCCCAACACCACGACCGACGGCTCGACCATCAACCCGAACTCGGATTTCGCGTACGATCCCAAGACCGGCGAGGTCTACGTCATCACCGGGCTGCCGGGCCGCGTGTGCCAGCAGGTGGCCTGCAAGGATCCGGGGCGCAATCCCGACCGGGAAACCTACCAGATGGGGCTGTTCAGGATGCCCCTGAAGGCTGTGCTGAGCGGGGCGCCAGCGGCGTGGACACCCCTGGGCTACCTGAACTCCGACGTCACGGGCTTCTACCTGAACCACAGTCCCGGCTTCCAGCGCGACGGGGCGGGGTTCCTGACGCCGTTCCTGCCGGACATCACGGTCTTCTTCTCAGGGGGTGACCCCTATCCCGGCACGTGGCGGATCGCCGAGGCGCGGCGGCCGAAGGGCGCCGACCGCCTTCCCCTGCGGCGCGCCTTCGGGCCCGGCGGGCACTGGGTGACGACCGGCTATATCGGGCCGGGCTACACGATCGAGCGCAGCCTCGGCACCGTGTTGACGCTCCCGGCGCCCGGGACCGCGATGCTGATGAGCTGCGCGGCGGGACAGGACCACTTCCTCAGCCGGGACTCGCGATGCGAGGGCCAGACACCGCTGGGGCAGACCGGCTACGTCTATGAGGCGCACAGGCCGGGGAGCCACCCGATCTACCGTTGCATCGCCGGAGGCCGCGACCATTTCGTGTCGACCGTCCCGGACTGTGAGGGACACGCGTCCGAAGGGGTGCTCGGCTACGCGCTGGACTGAGAATCCGTCCCGCGGCGCGACGCGGCGGCCGGATTGCCTGATCCGCCCGGGCCGGACGGGATGGATTCCCGCCGCTTCAAGTCTCCGATGACCTTCCGGTCGGCACGCCTTTGATCGATGCCGTCCGGGACTGGCTTGCGCGCGCGGGCCGTAAATTTCCCGGTAACGCTACCGGAGCGGCGAAAATACTCGCGCGCTTAATCCGGACTTAACCCTAACCGGTATTCTTAGTCATCCCCGAGAATCGGGTTGCTCCGGTTGGAAAGATAGCGATCCATGTCCTCCATCACCCTGTCGGCCGCGACGCGCCAGAACCTGCTCTCGCTGCAGGACACCGCCCAGCTGATGGCGACCACCCAGAACCGGCTCGCGACCGGCAAGACCGTCAACTCCGCCCTCGACAACCCGACCAACTTCTTCACCTCCCAGGCCCTCGACGGACGCTCCTCGAGCCTGAACTCGCTCCTCGACGGCATCTCCAACGGCATCCAGTCGATCCAGGCCGCCAACCAGGGCATCACCTCGATCCAGAAGCTCGTGGATCAGGCCAAATCGATCGCCAACCAGGCGCTCTCGACCCAGCTCTCCACCACCGGCACCGCCGCCAACGCCTACAGCGCCAGCACCGCCTCCCAGACCGTGCTGCTGACCATCAACGGCAGCTCGGTTTCGGCCACGGTCGCCGCCTCCTCGAGCGTCAACGCGACGGTCGCCGCCCTCAACGCCGCGGTCAGTTCGGCCTCGACCTCGTCGAGCGGCGCCTTCGGCGCCGGCGCGATCTTCTCGGTCGACAGCACCGGCACCAAGATCGTCCTGAACGCTCAGGCGGACGTGGAATTCCAGAACTCCGGCAGCCAGACGGCGCTCGGCTTCACCGCCTCGGCCACCACCGCCTCGACCTACGGCACCGCCGCCAGCACCGTCGTCTCCAGCGACCTGTCGATCTCGGGCGTGACGCAGCGCGCCTCGCTGGCCAACCAGTACAACAACCTGCTCAACCAGATCACCCAGCTCGCCAGCGACGCCAGCTACAACGGCGTCAACCTCATTGCCGGCAAGGGCAATGACATGAATATCAAGTTCAACGACACCGGCAGCTCGAACCTCAACGTCGCCTCGGTCGACGCGACCTCCAGCGGCCTGGGCCTGTCGTCGATCACCAGCTCGAACAGCTCGACCAGCCAGAACGGCCTCGGCAACTTCCTGCTGAACGCCGACGTCAACAAGACCCTGGCGGTCCTGACCACGGCCGGTGCGGCCCTGAACTCCGCGGCGAGCACGCTGGGCTCGAACCTGTCGGTGGTTCAGAACCGCCAGGACTTCTCCAAGCAGCTGATCAACGTGCTGCAGACGGGCTCGGCCAACCTGACGAACGCCGACCTGAACCAGGAGGCGGCCAACTCGCAGGCACTGTCGACCCGCCAGTCGATGGGTATCTCGGCCCTGTCGCTGGCCAACTCCGCCCAGCAGGGCGTCCTCCAGCTCCTGCGGTAAGCGACACGCACCGCGTCGACCGAGCGGCCGGAGTCGAACTCCGGCCATTCGCGTTCGCGGGGTCTGGAGGCCGGATCCGGCCGGAACGCGAGAGACCGGTCCCGGGGGCACGACCGCCCGCAGCCCGCCGCTGTCCCCGCTCGGAGGCAGCGCCGGTCATCGCGGGCCAGGAGCCGGCGGACCCGCCCCTGTCCGGCATCGTGGGATCCGAACGCCCGGTGGCCAACGCCGGCACTGTCGGGACCAGAGGTCACACCCCCTTCGCGCATCCGCGTGCCGGTTGCGGTTGGACGCGGCGGCGGCTCCGGATAAGACCGGGCCATGAGCATCGAGGATCTTCGGGGGGAGGTCGAGCGGCTGCGTCGGCGCGAGCGCGCGCTGGTTGAGGAGAATGCGCGCCTGCGCGCCTCGCAGGCCCCGGTCGCCGCCCCGACAACCAACCTGGCCGGAGTCGGCACCGCCCGCTCCGATCTTCTGTTCACCGCCGCCGACAAGACCCGGATGGCGATGATCGTCACCGATCCGAACCTGCCCGACAACCCGATCGTCTTCGCCAACCGCGCCTTCCTGGAACTCTCCGGCTACTCGGCGGGGGAGCTGATCGGGCGCAACTGCCGCTTCCTCCAGGGGCCCGCGACGGATCCGGCCGACGTCGCCCGCATTCGCGATGCCATCGCCGCGCGGCGCGACGTGGTAGTCGAGCTGCTGAACTACCGGCGCGACGGCAGCACCTTCGTCAACGAACTCTACATCAGCCCCGTCTTCGGACCGCTCGGCGAGTTGCTGTTCTTCTTCGGCAGTCAGCTCGACCTCACGCGCTTCCGGCAGCGCGAGGCGCAGGTTGCCGAGTGGACCCTCGCGCCGCGGCATGCGCGGGCGGACGACGCGGTCGGCTTCTGCATCGTCGAGCTGCGCTTCGACGCGGATGGCAGGGCCGCGGATTACCGCGTCGTGGAGACCAACGCCGCCTTCGAGGACCAGTCCGGCCTCGGCGCTGCGGCGGGACGCTGGATGAGCGCGCTCGAGCCGGACCACGCCCGACACTGGCTCGACACCCTCGGTGACGTGGCGCGATCCGGGCACAGCGCCCGGTTCAAGGGCGCCCTGTCGCGAACGGGACCCATCCTCGACGTCCGCGCGATGCGGACCGGTAGCGGGACGCGGAACCGCGTCGCGATCCTTCTCGAGGATCCGGCGGCCCGGCAGGCGGACGAGGAGCGCCGGGAGGCCCGGACGCGCGACCGGAGGATCGAGCACGACCTGGTCTGGCGGACGAGCCGCGACCTTCTCGTCGTCTGTGCCCTCGACGGAACCTGCCAGGCGGTGAACCCGGCCTGGACGGAGCTGCTCGGGTGGCCGGCGGGCAGCTTGGTCGGCATCCGCATCGATACCCTGATCCATCCGGACGACGGCGAGACCGCGGACAGCGCGTTCGAGACGCTGCGGACCGGCCACACGCTGTCGGACCTCGACGTCCGGTTCCGGACCGCCGACGGCGCGTACCGCTGGATCGCCTGGAACGCCATCGCGCGCGGGGACCGGTTCCACGCGACCGGGCGCGACGTCACGGAGCGCCGCGCCCTCGAGGAGCAGCTGCGTCAGTCGCAGAAGATGGAGGCGGTCGGGCAGCTCACCGGCGGCGTGGCGCACGACTTCAACAACCTGCTGACCGTCATCAAGTCGTCGACCGATCTGTTGAAGCGACCGGGCCTCAGCGAGGATCGGCGGGGCCGCTACGTCGACGCCATCGCCGACACGGTCGACCGCGCCGCCAGATTGACCAGCCAGTTGCTGGCCTTCGCGCGCCGGCAGGCGCTCCGGCCGTCGATCTTCGACGTGGTGCAGTCGGTGGCCGCCATCGCCGACATGGTCGGCACATTGACCGGCGCGCGCATCCACGTCGCGACCGACACGGATGCCGGCACGGACGCGGACGGCCGCAGGCTGCGCTGCCACGTCGATGCCGACCCCAGCCAGTTCGACACGGCCCTCGTCAACCTCGTGGTGAACGCCCGCGACGCCATGCAGGGCGAGGGCCGCCTCGTGATCAAGGTGCGGCGCGCGGACCGCATCCCGGCGCTTCGGGCGCATCCGGCCGTGCCCGGAGATTTCGTGGCCGTGTCGGTGTCGGATACCGGCGCGGGCATCGAAGCGGACCTCCTCGAACGCATCTTCGAGCCGTTCTTCACGACGAAGGGCGTCGGACACGGCACCGGCCTCGGCCTCAGCCAGGTGTTCGGCTTCGCCAAGCAGTCGGGCGGTGACGTCGCGGTCGACAGCGTCGTCGGCGTCGGGACCACCTTCACGCTGTTCCTGCCGCGGTCCCACCAGGCGGAGGTCCAGGAGGGCGTGCCGGACGAGCCGGAGCCGCTCGCCGAGGGTCACGGCACGCCCGTCCTCGTGGTGGAGGACAACGAGGAGGTCGGCACCTTCGCCCGGCAAGCCCTCGTGGAACTCGGCTACAGGGCTGTCTGGGTGAAGGACGCGCAGGCGGCCATCGCCACGATCGAGGCGAACAGCCACGAGATCGAGATCGTCTTCTCCGACGTGGTGATGCCAGGCATGAACGGCGTCGATCTGGCCCGGGAGATCAGGCGCCGTCGTCCCTACCTGCCCGTCGTCCTCACCTCCGGCTACAGCCACGTGCTGGCGTCGGAGGGCACCGACGGCTTCGAGCTCCTGCACAAGCCCTACTCGGTGGCCGACCTCAGCCGGGCCCTGCGCAGGGCGCTGCGGGAGCGGTCGGCGCTGACCTTCGGCTGACGAGGCGGCATCCGACCGGGCCGACGCGCGTTACGTCCCCGACCGCCAGAAGATTCGGACAGGACACCGCACCATGTCGTCGGACACGCCCCGGCCCGGGGACGACCCGCTGCCACCCATCGACGATCCGCTGCCGGAGCTCGCACCGCCCGACGGTGACCCGCCGGCCGAGCCGCCGGCGCCGCGTCCTCCCGGTCCCATCGAAGCGGGTTGAGATCGGGCGCCGGACGGACGCCCGCAGGCGGACGAGGAATGCATCGGGGCCGGAGGAGCGTCCGGCGGAACCAAGGTGTTCACCGGATCGCGACGAGCCCCTGGCGGTGCCGCGCCGCTTCTCAATGCAGCGGGTAGCGGCTCAGCAGGTCGGCCGTCCTCTGGACGGTCTTGTCGTTGAGGCAGGCGGGCAGCGCCGCACTCGCGCCGCTCCCGTTGGCCCACTCGCTGTCGGTCAGGTCGCCGCAATCCGCGTCCCGGAAGGCGATCCAGGCACGCTGCGCCCGCTCGAGTCGCGTCTTCCAGAGCGCCCTGGCGTCGGGGTCCTGCGTGCGGTCATCGTGATCGATCACCGACATCGCCGTCCTGTAGGCCGCGTTGAGCTTCGCGTCCGCCTCCTGCAGGGCGCGGGTCATGCAGGCCGTCGTGCCCGGCGTTGAGGTCTCGGTCAGGCACAGTTTCGCGGACGGCTGGTCGGCTCCGGCGGTCGTCGGCACGGCGAGGCAGGCGAGCAGCCCGGCGAGGACGGGGGCCGAGGCCTGCAGCAGGCGTGGGCGCTTGTGATTCATGGCTCTGGGATCCGGTTCGCGCGGCGCATCGGCCCGGCTGAGGGGGGCCGTGCGCGCGGCGGGTGACGGCGGGTCGGACCGGTACGCGGCCCGGGCCGCGACCTCAGCGTGCCTCGACGATCACGGCGGTGCCGTAGGCGACGACGCCCATCATCGACTGGTCGGTGTCCGCCGTATCGAAGCGCATCATGACGACGGCGTTGGCGCCGAGTTGCGCGGCGTTCTGCGCCATGCGGTCGATCGCCTGCGACCGCGCCTGCTCGATCAGCTGGCTGTACTCGCTGATCTCGCCGCCCATGATGCTGCGCAGCCCGGCGGTGAAATTGCCCACCGCACCGCGGCTGTGCACCACGGCGCCGAAGCAGGGCCCGCGGACCTCGCGCACGTGGTAGTTCGGAATGTTCTCGGTGGTGACGATGATCATGGCGGCTCGCTCAGGCGGGTGGTCGGGAAAGACGGGAGGCAGTCAGGGCGAGCACGACAGGTCGCCGCCCGGGCACTTGATCTGGGCTGCCAGGTCCTGGATCCGCTGGCGCGTCAGCGTGATCTTGCACGCGCCCAGGAGCATCGGGGCGATGCTTCCGTTGTCGTCGGGCGTCAGCGTGTTGAAGCCGGTCCGCAGGTTGCACTCGGAATCGCGGAAGGCGATCCAGGCGCGCTCGGCGGCGACCAGATTGCGTCGGCCGTTCTCGTCGAGCTTGCTGCGCAGAGTCGCGTAGCGTCGGTTCAGCTCCGCATCGGCCCGGTCGAATTCCTGGGCGGTGCAGATGTTGGCGTCCATCTGGTTCGCGGACGCGCCGCAATCGACCTCCGCCGCGAATCCGGCGGTCGGGACGAGGATCACGGCAGCGAAGATTGCGGTGCGCAGCATGGTGGACTCGGTGCGGGAAAGGGCGGACGACACGGCGGCCGATGGGCAGATCACGGGTCGTCGGACGCCGACAGCGCGTCGCTGGCCCGGAAGCCGTAATAGCCGCGGTCGGCGTCGTAGAGCACGTCGAAGCCGTTCAGGACGTGCAGCCCAGTGTTGACGAAGGGCTGCGGGCGAACCGTGTTGAGGACGATGCGTTCGGGAGCGAGCGGCGCGGTTCGGTCGCCGACATCGATCGCGTAGCCGGCCGCGTCGCCGAACTGGAAGCCGAGTCGCGTTCCCGGGCGGAGGACGGCGTGATCGCCCGCATCGGCCCGGAGGCTGTCGGCGACCTGGGACGGCGGCAGCGTCAGGAACATGCCGGTGACGCCGGTGTCGAGGAGCCCCCGGCCGCAGGCGGCGGGCTCGCGGCCGTCGACGGTGATGCAGACGGGAACGCCGAGCCAGTCGCCCGGCACGTGCGGGTGCGGGTCGAGCTTCACGAAGCGGTAGCGGCCGCGCGTGTTGGCGCGCGTCAAGCCGACATGCACGCCGCGTCGGGTCAGCACGTAGCCGCGGTGCACCCCACCCGGTCCCGGCGGCGCCGCGTTGAGGAGCGGATTGGTGTCCGGCGTGCTCTGCGTCTGGCTGTCGTCCTCGCGGCCGAAACCGATCCCCATCATCGCCACGTGGGCCGGCGCCACCTCGGGCGTGCAGCTCCGGGCGCGCGCGGTGCAGTCGATCCGGTCGACGGCGAGGACCCGGATGGGCCGCGTGACCACGCTCGCTCCATCGCGGCCGACGACGGTCACCGGAACGCGCACCCAGCGTCCGACCATGATCCGGCCGGAACTCGAGTAGGTCAGCCGTCCGGGCTCGCTCGGCAGGCTCTCGTTCTCGGGAATCCGGGCAGCTGAGACCACGATGCCGGTCGAACCGGTATCCACGAGCACCGGATGGGCCTCGCCGCCGAACGACAGGCCGAGGCGCGGCGACTTCGTGATGGCGTCGCCGGGTCGCGGCGCGTTGAGGAAGGGCAGGAAGATGCCGCGTCGGTCGTCGCCGTAGCTCGGCCCATCGTCGGCCCGCGCCGGAGTCGTCGGGCCGAGCAAGGCCGCGCTCAGGAACCCGACATTCAGGAGAGCCGAGACCGAGCGGGTGTGAGGGGCCCGAGGACGGATCGGCAGGCAAGCTGAGCCCGGAGGAAGCTGAAACACCTGGCACATGTCGGCCCCGGGAGATGTCGTTTCCGAGTGGACACCGCGCGGCGATCCGCGTCGGCGTCGAGAACAGCGCTTCAGCCCGCGCACGGTTGCGCAGGCATGGTGGACCGGATCCGGTCCACCACCCGCTCAGCCCCCGCCACGACGACAGAATTCATGAATACGTCTCGGATGAAGAGATGCCGCTGACAGTATTCGCCGTCCATCGAGCAGACTCTCAGCGATCAACAGACACTGTATTGACCCCTCTCCGATCCCGGGTCAACGAATCGCGAGAAATAGTGTTACCGCTTCAGTAAGCCGGGACGGCTTGCGGTCGATGATGAGCATTCGCGGTCAGCGCGTCGCGTGTTCGGGAACGAACGCAGCGCCCGCGTCGCTCTCGATCGGAGCGCGCCGACGGTCCTGAGGGTGAAGGCTGTTCGGGGTGACCCTGCCGTCGATGGTGACGGGCACCGCCGCCGTCGGACGGTCGCCGGGCGACCGACGCAATCTCGGCCGCGCCTGTCAGAAGAAATTTTTCGCGGCACATCGCGCCGGCCGCGCGAAACCTCGTCTGGCCGGCCCATGCCCCTGTCGAGGCGGACGATCCACCGCCGGACCAGGGAGACCCGACATGACCAAGACCAAGATCCTCGTGCTCGCCGCCAGCCTTCTCTGCGCCGCGGCTCCCGCCCTCGCCCAGGAGGCCGCGTCCCAGCACGGGAACCAGGAGTTCCTCGGCGTCGATCTCGACAACGGCGGCGTCTACTACAACGGCCGCAACTCTGGCCGTTACTGCGTCTACCGCACGGTCGAGGTCTACAATCGCTACACCGGCTACTTCGAGGCGCGGCGCGCCCGCCGCTGCGGCCGCGGTCTCTACCTGCCGTGAGGAGCGAGACCATGCTGACCGCCCTCTCGCCGCTCCACCTCGCCGCCCTCAGCCTGATCGTCGCGTATCTCGGCTGGGGCTGAGATGCTCACGCCCCGCACCGGCACCTGCGCGCCCGATGTCATCCGCATCGTCGCGGCGCCCGCCTCGACCGGCCGCGCTCACACCGTGAGATTGTTTCCCGATCCTCCAGCGGATAACCCTGTCGCGCGTGCCGACCGGGCGCGCCCCGCTCCGAGGACGACGAAACCGGGCCGCGACCCGGACAGGAGGACGCGCTTGCCGAGAGCCAACCCGGTATCCGCGCTGCGGCGGGCCGCCCGCACCGCACTCATCCTGCTCGGGATGACCTGCCTCGCCCCGCTCGCGCCGGCCAGGGCCGCCCCGGATCCGGCAGCCTTCGCCGACAATGCCGACGCCGTGGCGGTTGTGATCGGAAACCGCAGCTACAAGCAGACCGTGCCTGTCGACTACGCGCACAACGATGCCGAGGCGATCCGCGCCTACCTGATCGAGCGCCTGGGCTACCGCGAGAGCAACGTCTTCCTCCTGAAGGACGCGACCCTCAACGAGTTCAACCAAGTCTTTGGCACCGAGCGCAACCCGCAATCCGGCCGCCTCTGGCGCAGCGTGCGCGAGGGCCGCTCGAACGTCTTCGTGTACTATTCCGGCCACGGGGTCCCGGATCTCGCCACCAAGCAGCCATTCCTGCTGCCCGAGGACGGCAACCCGAACCAGGGCGAGAGCGGGTACGCGCTGGAGACCCTGTACCGCAACCTCGAGCTCGTGAAGCGCAAGATCGGCGCCGACCACCAGCTCGTCGTGATGGTCGATGCCTGCTTCACCGGCGAGACCGGCCGCAAGGGCGAGAGCCTGCTGGCGGTGTCCGCACCCGGCTTCGCCCCCGCCCGGCCGAAGACGGAGGGCGGCATCGTCCGGCTGGTGGCGACATCGGGCGCGACACCGGCCAACTGGGACGAGGCGAACAAGCTGGGCCTGCTGACCAGCCGGTTCCTGATGGGCGTGTCGGGCCTCGCCGACGCGCGGGACCATCAGGGCGACGGCGACGGGCTCGTGCAGTGGACGGAGCTGAAGCGCTACCTCCGCCGCGAGGTGGAGGACGCGGCCCGCCGCGCGTCGGGCCGCGAGCAGGTGCCCGAGATCGACGAGGCCCCGATCGTCCTCAAGGCCTCCCTGCCGGTGGCGGCCGTCGCGAAGGGGGTCGAGGCCATCCGCGACGAGGCGGCCTGGCGGCGGGCCGAAGCGCTCGGCACCCGGGAGGGCTTCGAGGCCTATATCGGCGCCTGCGGCGAGACCTGCCTGTACCGGCCTCAGGCCATGGACAGGCTCCTGGCCGGGCGGCGCCGGGACGCGGCGGCGATCGACCAGGAGAACTGGGCCAAGTTCGGGACCCAGCGGCAGTATCAGGCCTATCTCGACTCCTGCGGCGAGGTCTGCGCCTATCGCAGCCTCGCCGAGGGCTATCTCGGCGGCAAGAACCCGAGCGCCGATCCGCGCGTCAAGCGCTGCGACGAGCTCGCCGCCGGCACGGACGATCCCGACCGTCAGAGCGGGGTCGCGGGCGTGAAGCTCGGGCGGATCGAGCCGGCCGCCGCGATCGACGCCTGCCGCGGGGCCGCGGCCGCCTATCCGGACCTGCGCCGGCTGTCCTACCAGCTCGGCCGCGCCTACGACCGGGCCGACCGCTACAAGGAGGCCTTCGCCGCCTATGACCGCGCCGCCAAGGCCGGGAGCATCTCGGCGCTGAACAACCTCGCCGCCCTCTACGAGAACGGCCAGGGCGTGAAGCGCCAGCAGGCCGAGGCGTTCCGCCTCTACCGGCAGGCGGGCGAAGGCGGGAACGTGGTCGCGCTGGCCAACGCCGCCCGGATGCTGGAATACGGCAACGGCATCCCGAAGGATGAGGCGCAGGCGGTCGCCCTGTACCGTCGCGCCGTGGCCGGGGGCGACGTCGCGTCGATCAGCAAGCTCGTGCCGCACTACGCGACGGGTGCCTACGGCTTCCCGAAGGACCTGCGCCAGGGCTTCGACCTCTTCCGGCAGGCGGCGGACCGGGGCGACCCGGTGGCCATGGCCACGATGGCGACGCTGATCGACAACGGCTTCGGGCGGTATTTCCCCGGCGTGCGCTCGGCCGACATGGTCCTGCGCGCGCTGAAGCACGGGGAACTCGGCGCCGCCTCCGTCTCGGCGACCGACACCGCCGCCCAGAAGCTCAAGCCCGAGACGATCCGCTCGGTGCAGCGCGCGATCAAGGACGCGGATTACTACACCGGCGCCCTGGACGGGCGGTTCAATCCGGTCTTCGTCCGCGCTCTCGATCAGTACGCCCGGGCGAACGAGACCGAATGAGGCGCCTCCTCCTCGCCGCGCTGCTGCTCGCCCCGGCGGCGGCGCGCGCCGATCCCGCGACGCAGGCGCTGACACCGTTCCTCGACGCGGTCGCGGCCTGTGCCGGCCGGCCGGACCTGACGCTCGCGGTCGTCGGCGTCGAGCCCGGCCAGACGGCCCTGTCGCGCGAGCAGTCCGAGGAGGTGCGCCTCGCCGTCGAGACGCGGCTCCAGGCGACCGGCCGAGTCAAGCTGGCGGCGGCGGCCGACGTCGTGCGGATCAAGGCCCTGCGCGAGGGCACGACGGGCCTCTCGGGCGCGGAGGCCGAGGCGCAGATCCGGTCCGCCTTCGCGGGGGACGCGGCCGTGTTCCTGGTCGAGCCCCGTCGGGCCGGCGAGACCGCCTCCGTCCGGCTCCAGGCCGTGACGCAGAGCGCCGCCTGCAAGGCGACGAGCGACCCTCTGGTCGTCCCGATCCATGTCGGCGCCGGCGTCGCCGACGTCGACGCCGTCATGGACGGTGCGGTGAAGGCGTTCGCGCAGGCCGCACCGACCGCCGGCGCCGTCGAGGTCTGCCCGTTCGTGGCGGAGGGCGGCCATTCCACCTGCGCCGGCGCCCTCACGGACCGCCTCGTCATCGCCCTCGACGCGGAGGCCCGCTCGGCCAACCGGGTGCTCCGCGGCGCGCGCCTCGACGTGCGCCGCCGGCCGCCCGGCACCGCCTGCGCCGGCACCGTCACCGCGCGCGGCCGCTTCCGCACGGACCACGACCGGCAATCCTGGATGGAGGTCGAGTTCCAGCGCGACGGCGCCGTCCTGGCCCCGACGGGGCGGCGCCGGATCGCGACGGAGGGGCTCGGCTGCGATCCCGTCCCGCGGCCGTTCCTGGACCATCTCGCCGCCACCGCGCGCACGGATGCCGGCCGCCTCTCGGTGGGGGGCGCCGCCCCGCCGCTCGCGGCCGGGCCGCGCCTGGGGGTGGGCAGCGAGTCCCCCGCCGCCCCCCCCCCCCCCCCCCGCCCGCCGCCCCCCCGCCCCCCCCGGGGGGGCGCCCGCCGCCACGCCGTTCGCGGCCGGTCAGCGCCTGGAGATGCGCATCGAGTCCCGCGTCGCGCAGAACCTGTACTGCTGGGTGGTCGCGGCCGACGAGACCGCCTACGTCGCCCTGCCGGTGCGCGACAACCCGGCCTCTCAGCTGGCCCTCAAGCCGGGAGACTCGCGGCGCTATCCGCGGGGCTACGGCCTCGACGAGATCGTCGCGGGGGAACCCTTCGAGAACCTGTTCGCCTGCTTCGGCGTGCCGGGCGGCCTGCCGCCGGAACTCGCCGCGCGGTGGCTGGCGGCGGCGCCGGGCGCCGACGGCGAGGCGCGTCTCCTGCAGCCCCCGGACGTGCTGGACCTCTTGGACCGGATCCGGGCCACGCCCGGGGTCACGGAGGCCGCCGCGCGCGTCGTGGTCCGCTGAGCCGGAGCGCGACGGGATCAGAACCGCGTCTGGACCGCCCAGAGCGGACGGGTGGCGCCCGGGTGGCCGCCGGAGGTCGACGGATGGCCGGTCGCGAGGTAACCATAAGGCGAATCGAACGATCACAAGGGGTTGCGTGGCAGCCCGCGACCGGGAGGCGCATGACGGGCGGATACGATGAGCGCTGCGCGGCCGACCTCGCCAACGTCGGCGACGGCCGCGATCTCTCCCGCGCCGACCGTGCCTGGCTCGCCCGCGTGGTCACGGGTGCGGTGCGCCCGAACCGCGACAAGCCCCTGTGGGACCTCGCCCACGCCCTCGCCGCGCTGGCCGAGGCGGCCGGGGCCCGCGACGGGCGCGATCTCATCACCCTCGCCCTGGACCCGGGCCTCGCGCGACCGGCCGCGCTCTCGGCGCGCTTCGGCGGCGGCCCGGCCGTCGACGACCGCGGCCCCGTCCTCGGCACTGCCTGGTCCACCGGCTGGGCCGGGCTCGCGCGGCTCCTCGCGCTGGCCGAGTTCGTGCTCACCGCCGAGGACCTGGCCCAGTTCGCGACCGTCGCGGGCTGGCTCGACGAACTCGCCGCCGCGCCCGATCCGGAAGGCGCGGCGATCCTGGCCAAGCGGCTGGCCCGGCATCTCGCCGCCTACCGGAACGCCCACCTGCCGCTGGCGCCGCTGGAGCGGCGCTTCCGGGCGCTCCTGACCTTCCTGGGCGGCCGCCGGTCCGTCGCGGACGACGACATCCTCGATTTCTGGCGCGCCGAGATGGCGACGGGCGAGCGGCCGGGCTTCCGGATCGTCGCGGAGCATTTCGTGACCTTCGAGGCGGCCGGCCACCTGCTCGAAGACCTCGACGCCCTCGCGGCGCCCGCCGCCCTCGACGCCCACGCGGGCTGGGACGAGAGGCTGGACGCGGCCCTGGGCGATCTCGCGGCCGCCGAACCCGCCGCGGCGCTGGCGACCGTCCTGGCGGACTGGCCGGAGGGCCCGAAGATCCTCACCGGCGCCGAGCGCGAGGACCTGGCCGACTTCCTGCGCCTCGAGCCCTACCACCGGACCCGCCCGCTGACGACGCTCCGGGCCGTGAGCTTCGGCCGGGTCCAGTCGGGCATCGCCAACCGCCTGCGCCGCGGCGGCGGCGGCGCCGACATCGCCGAGCGGGCGACCTGCCTGGAGGCCGAGAGCTACGCCGAACTCCGGACGCGCGCGGGACTGCTCGCGGCCCATCTCGGCCGGATGCTGCGCATCGCGGCGGCCCTCCGGATCGACGATCGCGACGCGCTGCCCGAGGCGGTGCGGGCCGCGCTGGAGGCCGCCGAGGCCGACCTGCGCCGCGTCCGCCGCGCCGGATTCGACGATCGGGAGGGCCTCTCGGCCGGGTTCGCGGCCGCCGAACCGGCGCTGCTGCGGCTCGCCGAGGCGGCGGCCGACCTGGAGCGGTCGCTCGACGGCCTCGCCCGGAACCGGCCGCTGGACGCGCTGTTCCCGGCGGATCGGGACGTCTTCGCGGTCGCGTTCGCGGCGGCCTATGCCGGGGAGACCGCGGCGTGAGCGACGCGGCACGGCTCCTCGCCGAGATCCACGCGGCCCGCGCCCTCGTGCGCGATGCGGCGACGAGTGCCCAGCCGGACCACGCGGGGCTCTGGGCCCACGCGACCCGTGCGCCCGACGGCCCGGTCGACCTCGCGACGGTGCGGGCGATCCGCGGCGACCCGGCGACGACCCGGCGCTACCGGACGATGCTCGCCGCCCTGGCGCTCGCCCACGCGCCGCTCGCCGCGGCCGCCTCGGACGGCGCGATCCTCCGGCGCCGGGTCGGCGCCTTCGCGCTGGAGATCCTCGAGGCCGCGGACGGCGCGCCGCCGCTCCTCGTCCTGCGCGGCGAGGCGGGACAGATGCCGCGGGTGATCGAGGCGTGGCTCGGCGACGAGACGGTCCGGCTCGACCTCGGTCCCGCGATCGAGGGCGCGGCGGTGCTCGCCCTCGACCCGGCCGTGCCGGACGCGGCCCTCATGAGCCGCATGCTCCGCGACCCGGCCTGCGCGGTGTTCCTGCTTTGAGGAGCCGTCGGACGAGCCGTCGGACCAGCCGGCAGGCCGGTCTCGGCCCGTCCGGGTCCGGGAGACCGGCCCGCGCATGACGCGTCCGGCCATCCTCGTCGTGGTGCCCACGACCCGCGGACCGCTGGTGCTGCGCGGGCTCAGGCCGCGCCCCGGCCTTCCGGCCCCGGCCGCCTTCGCGGACGGCGACTATCGCCCGCTGCCGTGGTCGGCCGATTACGCCCGGCTCTGCGGGGCCGCCGGCCCGCTCGCCCGGTGGACGGGCCGGACGCCCGAGCCGCACGAGCTGCGGCTGTCGGGCTCCTTCGATGCCGGACGCTCCTGGGAGGTTCCGGTCTGCCTGGCGCACGGCCTCGCCGAGGGCGGCCACCCGCTCGCCGCGGCACCGGAGGAGGCCGACCTCATCCTCTGGGCGACCGGCGCGGTCGATCTCGACCTCGCGGTTCTGCCCGGCGACTACGCGCTCCTCGACAAGATCGAGCGCTCCGCCGCGACGATCGCCGAGGCTCCGAACGCCGCGCTGGCGGTCCTCCTGCCGGACGGGCCGGAGCGCGCGCAAGCCGAGGCCGTCCTCCGCGGCATGGACCGAAACGTGCGGATCCTGCCGTCGCACAGCGTGCCCGAAGCCCTGGCCGCATTGACCGCGTCGCGGCCTCAGGAGAGGACCGAGACGCCGCCGGCGCGGCGATGGTGGCGTCTCGCATTGCCGGCCGGCGCCGTCGCGGCGGCCGGACTCGCCGGTGTGCTCGCTCTCGGGGCCACGCGGCCCGATCCCGTCAGCGAGCCGCGCCCCGACGCGCCGGCCGGTCCCGCCAGCCCTCCCCCCAGCATCGAAGTCCGGATCGCGTCGCCGATCCACGTCTCCGAGCTGCGCGCCCCGGCGGGCTCCTCCTGCCGCCGCGTCGCCTTCGGAGCCGACCCGCCCGAGCGGCGCCCGGTACCGGCGGAGTCGGGCGATCACCTGGCCGCGAGCCGCCTCACGCCGGACCTGTGCGGGCTCGCCATCGGAGCGGAGCCGGGCCTGCGCGTGCAGGTCGGGCCGGAACTGCGCGACGCTGCCCTCCCGGCCGTCCGGCTGGCGGACGGCGCGCTCGGCTATTTCCTGCGCGAGGGCGCGCGGCAGAACCTCGTCTACACGGTCCAGGCCGTTCCGGAGACCGGATCCGGCGCGGTCGCCGGCCGCCTGGTCCACACCCTGGCGCGCTGATGAGAATCCGCCGTGTTCCGAATGCTGTCGATCGACCCCGCGAGCGCGGGCCCGATTCGCGGACCGAGAGGAGGGAGAGGATGATCGCGATGCGCCGGAGAGGCCCACGCCTTCTGGGAGCGGCCTGCGCGCTGATCGTGCTCGGCCGCGGCGACGCCGCGCGGGCGCAGAGCGTCGGCTTCGATCCCGCCAATTACGGCCGGGCGCAGCTGCCCCTGCGCCAGACGACCGGCGACGCGGCCGCCTACGTCGACCAGAACAAGGGCGCCTTCGAGCCCGTGAGCGAGCTCGATCCGAAAGACGGCCTCGCGGCCCTCGCCCGGCCGATCGGCCGCGTCGACATCGTGCTCCAGAACGGCCGCACCGGGCAGCAGGTCGGTGCCTCCTGCACGGGGACGCTCCTGCCCGGCGACTACGTCCTGACCAACCACCATTGCCTGCCGCAATCGGGCGACCTGCGCCCGGTCAAGGCGTCGATCCTGATGGATTACCTGACCCTCGACGGGAAAGGCTCCCGCCGCTTCGAGATCGACCCGAAGCCCGTCGAGTTCGACGCCCGCCTCGACTTCGCCCTCGCCCGCGTGGCGGGCAATCCGACCGCGACCTACGGCGCCGCGCGGCTCTCCGGCGAGCCGGTGACGGCCAACCGCTCGATGCTGGTCATCCACCATCCCCTCGGACGTCCGAAGGTGATGAGCCGCTTCCGCTGCTTCGCCGTGAAGGACCAGGCGGAGGGCCCGGACCTGCGCCACCGCTGCGACACGCTCGGCGGCTCGTCCGGGTCGCTCATGTTCGACGCCTCCGTGGCCGGCATCGCGCTCCACAAGGAGGGCGGCCTCGATCCGAAGGATCCGACGAGCTTCAACAGCGCGACCCGGCTCTCGGCGATCCTGGGCCGGAGCCCGACCCTGGCGCGGATCGCGGCGGCCCAGGGGCGCCCGGTCGCCGCCGCGGATCCGGGGACCAGGCCGGTCGCGCCCGGCCCGGCACCCCAACCCAAGCCGGCGACCGACGGACCGCTCGATCCGGCCGGGATGAACGCCATCCTGCGGGGACGCTGAGCGCCGTCGCGAAGATCGCGAGGCCGGGCGACGAAAATCGCTCTGGGCCGCCCATGGACGGGGTGAGAGGGGCCGCAGCAAGGCCCGGGACACTGAGAGGGAAGCGATGCGGACCCACGATCTGCCGCGCGCCGCGCGGGCGCGCCTCGGCCGCTCCGGCCTGTTGCTCGCCGTCGGCCTCGCCCTCGCGCTGGTCGCGCCCGCCCGGGCGAACCCGCTCACCGAGGTGCCGGGTGCCCGGTCAGCGCAGCCGGACGAAGCGCCCCCGCCGCGGGACCCGGCCGCGGAGCGGTCGGAGGCCGAGGAGGCGCGGGCCGCGAATCCGGGTGCGACCGCGATCATCCGGTCGCTCGCGCCCTTCGCCGACGGCAATCCGGGAGCGCCCGCGCGGCCGCTGGCGGTCAGCCCCGACGACGGCGGCCCGGCGGTCCGCGTCGTCCCCGCCCGGTCGATCGACCTCACCGTGTTCTTCGCCTACGACAGCGTGCGCCTGACCCCCGAAGCGCGCATCCAGCTCGAACCGCTCGGCGAGGCGCTGCGCGCCGAGCCGCTCGCGGGCCACGGCTTCCTGATCGCCGGCCACACCGACGCCGCCGGCGGCCGCGCCTACAATCGCCGCCTCTCCCTGGCCCGGGCCCGGGCCGTGAAGGCGCATCTCGTCGAGACCTACGGCATCGCGCCGGAGCGCCTGCGCGTCCACGGCTGGGGACCCGCGCGGCCGAAGGATCCCGACGCACCGCTGTCACGGGTGAACCGCAGGGTGGAGGTCAGCCTGATCGCGCCGGCTCGCAGCGGTGCCCTCCGCTTCGTCCTGCCGGTCGCGGATGGCCCCTGCACCGACTTGGCCGACCCGCGCCTGCGGACGAATCTCGACCTCGACGATTTCCGCGCGGCGCCGACCCCGCGTCCCTGCGCCGAATGACGCCACCTCACCTCACCGACGGTCCGAAGACGGAGAGACCCGCGATGTCCTGGAGGATCCCGATGCCCCTCGTCCGCACCACCGCGTTCCGCACCACCGCGTTCCGCGCCGCCTGCCTCGCCGTCCTGGCGCTCGGATCCGCCTACGCGGCGCCGGCCCGGGCGCAGACCAAGCCCAACGTCGTCGTGATGGGCGAGGACGCCGACGAGGACGCGGTGCCCCGCGGCAACCGCATCTTCCAGCGGGTGATCCACGAGCTGTCCGAGACCATGAACCTGCGCGGCTACAACGTCTACGACGAGACCGCCGTCGCCATGGGCTTCACCCAGGCCAACCGGGTGCGCCGGCGGGACGCCGAGCTGATCGAGGTCGCCCGCGCGGTCCAGAATCCGCCCCTCGACGTGGTGGCGGTGTTCCAGATCTACGCGTCGGCGTCGAAATCCGCCTACTCGGATATCGTCCGGCCGGAGATCCGTATCCCCGGCCGCCTCCTCAACGTCCGCACCGGGCAGTCGCTCGGGTCGTTCGAGGTGGCCGGACTCCAGCTTCCGCCCCTGCCCCAGGGCTGCGACCGCGAGTGCCTGCTCGAGCGGGTCGGCGCCGAGGCGAAGACGGTGGCCGCCGACCTCGCGGCCGCGCTCACCGCGAAGCTCGACGGCGTGATCGCGCCCCGCCGCGGTGCCGATGCCGGGGCTGCGCCCCCTGACGCCGCGCCGGTCGGCGGCGCCGTGGCGGCGGCGCCCGGCGGCGAGGGCTGCGGGGGCTTGCCCAGCGCCTACGTCGTCCGCCTGAGCGGCTTCTCGGCCCAGGAGGTCCAGGCGGCCGAGGAGTACATGGCGGCCTTCCGCTGCTACGAGCACCACCGTCCGGTGCGCGCCAGCGGGGCCAGCACCGAGTACTGGTACGAGACCCGCTCGGATTCAGCCCGGCTCGGCCGGAACCTGCGCCTGATGCTGGAGCACATGAGCGCGCCGGGCCAGGTCCAGTTCTCGGGCAACACCTTCGTCATCAGCCGCGTGGCGACGCGGTAGCCGAACCTCGCCTTCCTCGCCTCGTCGTCCCACCGTTCCCTGAAGGTTGACCATGTCGGTTCGCGAGCGCCTGCGCGGCGCCCTCTCCCATCTCGTCCCGCAACGCCCGGCGCGGCGCGTCATCCTGGCCGGACTGGTCTTCGCGCCCCTGGCGATCGCGGGCCCGGCCCGCGAGGCCCGGGCCGACCCGGTCTTTCCGGGCGCCGGCGCCCTCGGCCTGACGCCGCCGGCCGGGATGAGCGTGAGCCGGCGCTTCGCCGGCTTCGAGCATCCGGCCGGCGCGTCGATCATCCTGGTAGAGATGCCGCCGGAGGCCTGGGACCAGATCAACGGCCGGTTCACCCCCGAGGCGCTGGCCGCCACGGGCTTCCGGGTGAAGGGCGGGGCCGAGCCCCTGCCGGTCGCGGGCGGTGAGGGCTTCGTCCTGCGCGGCACCCAGCCGGCCAACGGCCTCACCTACGCGAAATGGGTCGCCGTCGTGCGCGGCGCCCCCGGGACGGGGCTCGTCACCGTGCAGGTTCCCGAGAAGGCGGCCCGGCAGGTGCCCGCCGCTACCGTCGAGGCGGCCCTCCGCACGATCGCGTTCCGGGCGAAGGCGAGCCTGACCGATCAGGTCGCGGCGCTGCCCTACACGGTCGGCGACATGGCGGGCTACCGGCCGGCCGCGGTCTTCGCGGGCAACAGCCTCCTCCTCACCGAGGGGCCCAAGGACGTCGATCCCGAGCGCGAGCAGCCGGTGATCGTCGTCGCGCCCTCGCTCGGTCAGGCGCCTGTCCCGGCGGGCGCGGAGGTCGCGGTCGCCCGCCGGCTGTTCGCGGCGCAGAAGGACTTCGCCGACGTGAACGTCACGGACGAGGCGCGGTCCAGTCGCGGCGAGTCTGTCATCGTGCGGCTGCGCGGCACCGGGACCGACACCAAGAGCGGCCGTGCCCTCGGCGTGACGCAGACGATGGTGTTCGACGGCCAGCGCTACCTGCGGGTGCTGGGCTTCGCCGATGCCGGTCGCCCCGACGCCCTGGACAGGGCCGACCGCGTCGCCGCCTCGGTGGCGATGCGCTGACAGACCTCCGCACCCGCAACGAGAGCCTCCCCGATGCGCCCGCCGCTCCTCGCCCCGCTGCTCCTGCTCGTCACCCTCGCCCTGCTCGCCGGCCCGGCGCGCGCGGAGGAGAACGAGTGCCGGCGGTCCCCCTCGCTCGCGTCCGGCCCGGCCCCAGCCTTCGGGCGCATCAGCGCGCCGGGGCGCACGGCCTTCGTCAAGGACGGGCTCGCCCGCGCCGGTTGCCCGGACCCGGGCGACGCCTGCCGCGAGCGCGCCTACCTCGTGACCGCCGATCCCGTCATCCTCGGCGAGCGTCGTGGCGCCTATGTCTGCGCCCACTATCGGGGCGCGGGCGACGACATGGGCCGGACCGGCTGGCTCCCGGGCGAGGCCGTCGCCGCCGAGCCGCCCGGTGCCGTCGCGCCCGCGGACTGGCTCGGCACTTGGACCCGTGCGGAGGCGCGCATCCGCATCACCCAGGCCGACAAGCCGGGGATGCTCACCTTCGGGGGCGACGCGACCTGGGGCGCCGGCGATCCGGAGCGGGCGCGCCGCGGCGGCGTCCATATCGGCGAATTCGCCGGCACGGTCGCCCCGCAGGGCGCCGCGGCGAGCTTCGCCGTCGGCGAGAACGGGGCGCTGCCGGTCGAGGCCGGTGATGCGTCCGACTGCAAGGTCTGGCTGCGGCGGGTCGGTCCCTGGCTGGTCGTCGACGACAACCTCGCCTGCGGAGGCGTCAACGTCACTTTCCGCGGCCTCTACCGCCGCCAGCCATGAGCGGCGCGGCGAGACGCGGCCGCCCCGGCCCCGCGCGGGGCTTGTGACCGATGGCCATCCGCACGATGGCGCGGCCGAGCCCGTCCCGGCGACGCCTGCGCGTGATCCTCATCCTGTTGCTGATCACGTGGCTGCCGGTCGTACCCTTCGCGCTCGGCCTCGCGCTGACGAACCTGACCGGCTGCACCGTCAACGAGGCGGGGACGCACCCCTGCCCGGTGGCCGGACACAATATCGGCGGCCTGCTCTACACGCTGACGATGACGGGCTGGCTGCTGATCCCGTTCCTGCCCTTCATGGCCCTGACACTGCTGCTCACCGTCGTGCAGGGCCTGCTGATGATCCTCCGAACGTGGTTGCGGCGATGATGCGGTTCACCTTCCGGCGCGCGGCCGCGCTGCTCGGCCTCGGCGTGGCAGCCGTCCCGCTGTCGGGCCTGGCGATCGCGACGACGGCGACCCCGGCACGGGCGCAGGCGACCGAGGTGGAGGGACCGGCCCTGCCCTACGCCTCGACGCCCGACCTGCGGGCCGCCACGGTCGCGCGGGCGGTGCGCGACCAGCGCGCCACGAACCCGATCGCCGCGGCCGAGACGGCGCGGGAACTGGCCCGGCACGATTACGACAGCATCTTCCGCGGCTTCCTCGACGGAACGCCCCTGCGGCCGGACGATGCGGGCGACGTGCTCACCGCCTTCATCGCCCTGCAATGGATGGTCGCCAACGACGCGACGGTCGAGCCGAGCGCGGCGGCCCTGCGGGCGATCCGGACCCGGTTCGTGGCGCCGATGGCGGAACGGCCGCCCCTGTCCCAGCCGGCCACGCGGGCCGCCTTCGCCGAGCAGGTCAAGCTGCGCGCCGTTCTCCATCATGCCGGCTGGCAGGCGGCCAAGCGGCTCGGCGTGCTGCCGCGTTTCCTGGCGGGCCTGTCCAGCGAGTTCATCCCGGTCGCCACGCTGCGGAATCTGGCGCTGACCGAGGACGGGCTGGTGCCGAAGGGCCGGGCCGGACGGGCGGCCCCGAAGCCGCCTCCGGTCGCGGAGAGCCCGCCCGTGCCGGACGCGCGGCCGGCTCCCTCCCCGGCTCCCTCCGCCCCGGACGCGGCCGGTCCCCCGCGCCACGCCGCCAACTGGGATTCGGTCGAGGGCGTGTACTTCCGTTCGACCACCGGGTTCGGCGTCGGCGGTCTCATGACGATCGATTTCGAGCCGCTGATCTTCCTGCGCGACGGAACCTACTACGAGATCGCCGACACCGCGCTCGAAGACATGGACCTCGCCGCCGAGCGGGCCGCACGGCCCAAGCGGTTCGGGCGGTGGACCGCCAAGGGCGCCGGCTTCGTTCTGACGGACGCGCGCGGCCGCGCGAACGACTACGCCCTCGGCGACGGCAGCTTCTTCCGGGCCTTCCCGGCCGATTCCGGCGAGCGGGTGGCGCGGGCGTACCGGCGGCTTTCGGGCGGCGGCAACACCGCCCTCGGCGGCGACGTCGCGATCGCCGTCGAGAGCCGCTACGACTTCCGCGCGGACGGGAGCTACGGCCGCGGCGGCTCGGTCGGCGCGACGAATTCGGGGGCGAGCACCGGCGTCGGCACGGCGATCGCCCGTCGGCGCGCGCCGGAGGGCGGGCGCTACGCCCTCGATCGCCACACGCTCACGCTGACCGCGGCGGATGGCCGGACCCGGCGCCTGTTCTTCGCCTACGGCTCGCAGAAGGATCCCCCCGAGATCGACCGCGAGATGATCTTCGTGGGCGACGACGTCTTCAGCCCGGCGGACTGATCGGGATGCCGAGGGCGGCCACTCGGTCGGCGTGGACCTCAGGACGCGGGGCATCGGCGGATTCCGGGCCGAGCAGACCGCCGCCGAACCGCGCCCAGTCCTCCAGCGAGCGTCCGGAGGCGGCGAGCGGGCCCCGCTTGACCGGTCGCGGCGTCCGCGGCGCGCCGAGACGCCCGTAGCGCCGGTACCAGGATCGCGCCCTCTGCACCGGCCGTCCCAACGCCTTCCGCATGCCGTCCCCCTGTGCAGCGCGCGCGAATGTCCACGGCCAAGCTAATCCAGGCCTGTCGCCCGGGCATGTCGGGCCGACCCTGACACGATTGCCGATCTCTCCGACTGCTGATCGGCGCCGGGCAACACAGATGAGCCTGCGGGACAGCGGTCGGCGGTCTCCCGCCGTCCGCGCGTCCCGGGGAATGCGCGGTGGCCCGCGATGGCGGCCGGCACTGCCATCCCGACAGACCGCGCCGCGCGGTCGGATCCGGCATCGGGTCCGATCCGTGCGGACGTCCTTCACCGTCTCTGGAGCTCAGCCCATGAAACGTCTCGCGATCGCCCTCACGGCGCTGTCGAGCCTCGTCCTGTTCGCCCCGTCGAGCGAGGCGCGACCCCACGGCCGCGGCTTCCATCATGGGCCCCACCATCTGGGCCACGGCGTCTGGAGGGGGCGGCGCCACGGCCTCCACCGCTACCGCCATCACCGTCTCCACCGGCACTACCGGCAGCACCGGGGCTACCGCGGATATCGCGGCGTGCACTTCCGCCCTGCCGGCTACGGCTTCCGGCCCCACGCGTATCGCTCGGGTGGCTGGGGCGGCTATCGCGGGGTCGGCTTCGCGACCGGCGCCGGCCTGGGCCTCGCGGCCGCCGCGCGGCCCGGTCTTTACGGCGCGGCCTACGGGCGGCCCTACGGGTACGGCTACGCGCCGGTCGGCTACGGCTGCGCCTACTAGGCGGCGCACCCGGACCGGGAGGCCGGGCCGTCACGGCCTCCCGGTCGACTTTCCACGCCACGCCCACTTCGGCGGGGCGCTCGTGATCCTCGCGCCCGATGACGCGAGGATCTCGTGTCTCTCCGCGCATCATTCGTGCGGATCGTGGCGATCTTTGAAAGATCCAGTGCCGCTCTCGTGCAATGGTCAACCGTTCATCGCGCGCACGGCCTGTCGGGATATTCCCGACAGGCGTCGGTGTGAGCGGTATCCCGGCCCGAAACAGCTTGCTTGGCCGTTCGAACTCGGCGCTTCTGACCCGGCGGGACAGGCTCCCGAGCGACCGGAGAGATCAGCGCCCATGCTCATGGACATCGTCAAACAGGGCGCCCGCGCGCGCGCCGTCGGTCGGCCCCGCGATGCCTGCCCCTACCCCGGCGAGTCGCGCGAGCGCCGGGCCTGGTACGAGGGCTACGACGGCTCCTCGTGGGCGGTCGCGACGCGGATGCCCCACCCCGCCCGGATGCTGCCCGGATCGGCCCTCTCCGACGCCGGTGCCGCGTCCGACCCCGCCTCCCCGGCCTGACGACGGCCCGACTTTCCCGTAGGAGAGCTGTGAGCCTACGGGCCGATGCGGGGACACGGGAGGCGGGCGAGGGTGCGCGCGGGACGGCGAGACAGGGGCGTCGGTCCGTCCGAGCGATGGGCGACGGGTCGGGGCCGGCGCGCAGCGTGTCCGCGCACGGCCGCATGAATGTTCGCGCCCGCGACACCGCTGTCCGGAAGCCCGAGCTCCAGCTGAGCCGCGGCAGCCGCCGCACCTTCGTGGCCCTCGCCCTCGCGGCCGCGATCCCGGTCCTGCTGCTCAGCGGCTGGGTCGCGACGCTGATGGCGCAGCAGCAGCGCGACCTCGCCCGGAGCGCCGCCGTCGCCAGCGCGACCCGGGTGGCCGAGCGCGTCGCCTCGGACATCGCCGCCCAGATCGCGGTCCTCGAGGCCGAGGCCGCCTCCGCGACCCTCGACCGGCCGGACCTCGCGGCCTTCTACGCCGAGGCCGTGCGCCTCCGGCAGGCGCACCCGCTCTGGGAGACGGTGGAGCTCGCCCGACCGGACGGCGCCCAGATCGTCAACCTGCTCCGCTCCCTCGAGGAGGAACTCGGACCGACCTCGGACCGGACGAGCTTCGACGCGGTGGTGCGCACGCGGCAGCCGGTGATCGGCGGCATCGGCCCGGCTGGCTCGATCTCGGGCAAGCGCCTCGTCGCGCTGCGCGTGCCGGTCATCCGGGACGGCACGCTGCGCTACGTCCTCTCGATCCGGCTCGCCACGAACGCGGTGAGCTCGATCCTGCGCGACGCCGGCGCCCCCGAGGGCTGGGTCGGCACCATCGTGGACGCGGAGGGCAACACGATCGCCCGGACCCGGGCCGAGGTGGAGGAGCTCGGCCACCCGGCGAACCCGGCGCTCCAGGCGGCGATCCGGAACGCCCCGAACGGCTTCTACACCGGACCGACGCTGGAAGGCGCCAATGTCGAGGTCGTCTACCGGACCTTGCAGCATACCGGCGGCTGGTCGGTGCATTTCGGGATGCCGGTCGCGACGCTCAACGCGCCGGTCTCGCGGTCCTACGCCGTCCTGGGCGGCGGCAGCTTCGTCAGCATCGGGCTCGCCCTGGCGCTGGTCGGTCTCGTCGGCCGCGACATGGCGCAGCGCCGGGCGGGCGAGCAGGCCCGGTTCTCCCTCGCACTCCGCTCCAGCGAGGAACAGGGCGCCGTCGCCGCCGAGGCCGCGGAACTCGGCACGCTGCGCTGGGACACCGTCGCGCACCGGGTCACCGGCTCGCCCCGCGCGGCCGACCTTCTCGGCTGGCCGGCCGCCGCCGAGGGGCGCGACAGCGCCGTGGACGCCGACACCGTCCTGCAGGCGGTCGATCCCGAGGATCGCGGGCGCCTGAGCGAGGCCCTGCGCCGGAGCCTCGCCGAGGGCACGCCGCTCGACGTCGAGTTCCGCGTGACCCAGGACGGTCGGGAGCCGCGCTGGGTCCGGGTCGCCGGCCGCGTGCCGCAGCTCCACGAGCATACCCCGGCCGGGCTGATCTACGGCGTGGTGTCGGACATCGAGCCGCGCAAGCGCGCGGAGGCCGAGCGCTTCGCGCTGCTGCGCCGCCTCGGCGAGGCCCAGGAGAACGAGCAGCGCCGGATCGCCCGCGAACTCCACGACCAGGTCGGCCAGACGGTGACCGGTCTGTCGCTGGGCCTCAAGAGCATGGAGCGGCTCCTGGCACGCGGCGCGACGGTGGAGGCCGGCCGGCAGGTGGAGTGGCTGCAATCGCTCGCCGGGGAGATCGGCCGCGACATCCACCGGGCCGCGGTCGACCTGCGGCCGACCGCCCTCGACGATCTCGGCCTGCGCGAGGCCCTGGCCACCCTGCTGCGCGACTGGAGCCAGCGGCACGGGATCCGCGCCGACCTGGAGTTCCTGAGCGAGGCGACCCGGCTGCCGGCCGCGATCGAGACGGCCGTCTACCGGATCGTGCAGGAGGCCCTGACCAACGTCCTCAAGCACGCGCGGGCCGCGAGCGTCAGCGTCTCGGTGGAGAAGCGCGCGGGCGAGATGCGGGTCGTCATCGAGGATGACGGCACCGGCTTCAACGCCGACGAGCAGCGTGAGCGCGCCAGCGGCGAGGCGCCGGCCAAGCTGCGGCTCGGCCTGTCGGGCATCCGGGAGCGGCTGTCGCTCCTGAGCGGGACTCTCACGCTGGAATCGTCCCCGGGCATCGGTACGACGCTGTTCGTCACCATCCCGATTCCGGAACATCCCGAGACCTGAGGAGAAGCGCATGACGGACCGCATCCGCGTCGCCCTGGCCGACGACCATCCCATCGTCCTCGCGGGGATCCGGACGCTCCTGAACGCCGACCCGGAGATCGAGCTGGTCGGCGAGGCCACCAGCGGCAGCGAGGCGCTGCCGATGATCCACGCCGCCGACCCGGACGTCGCCGTCGTCGACGTCTCGATGCCGGGCCTCAACGGCCTGGAGCTGACCGAGCGCGTCGCCGGGTCGTGCCCGCGGACGCGCGTGCTGGTGCTGACGGTTCACGAGGACGCGGCCTACGTTCAGCCGCTGCTCAAGGCAGGCGCCCGGGGCTACCTCCTCAAGCGCTCGGCCGCGGAGGACCTGCTCCGCGCGGTCCGCGCCGTCGCGGCGGGCGGGATCTACCTCGACCCCTCGGTGGCGAGCCACGCCATGGCGCATCCCGGGGCCCCGACGCAGGGCGCGGAGACCGAGCCGTCGGCCGAAGCGCTGAGCCCGCGCGAGACCGACGTGCTCCGGCTGATCGCGCAGGGCTTCAGCAACAAGGAGATCGCGCGGCGCTTCGATCTCAGCGTGAAGTCCATAGAGACCTACAAGGCGCGGGCCGCCGAGAAGCTGGGCCTGCGCACGCGCGCGGAGATCATCCGCTACGCCGCCGCGCACGGATGGCTCGACGCCCTGGCGCTGCGTTAGGCGCGAGCGAGCGGGGGCAGCCAGTCCCGGCCGACGGCCGGGTCCGCCGATTTTTCGCCGGTCAGGGATCAAATCCTGTTGCGGATCGTCTGTCTGGCGGACCGGTCAGGGACGAGGGGGGACGGGTGAGCGTCGGATTGATCGCCCTGCTGGACGATGTCGCCTTCATGGTGAGGGCCGCGGCGGCCTCGCTCGACGACGTGGCCGGCCAGGCGGCGCGCGCCGGCACCAAGGCCGCCGGCGTCGTCATCGACGACGCGGCCGTGACGCCGCGCTACGTGGTCGGCTTCGCCGCGGAACGCGAATTGCCGATCGTCGGCCGGATCGCCCTCGGATCGCTGCGCAACAAGATCCTCTTCCTGCTGCCGGGTGCCCTGGCGCTGAGCGCCTTCGCGCCCTGGGCGATCACGCCGCTCCTCATGCTGGGCGGTGCGTACCTGTGCTTCGAGGGCGCCGAGAAGGTCTACGAAGCCGTTTTCGCCCATCACGGCCACGGCGACGAGGCGGACCAGGAGGGTGGCGCCGGCGGCGACCAAGCCCGGGAAGACCGGCGCGTGGCGAGCGCCATCAAGACGGACTTCATCCTCTCGGCCGAGATCATGGCCATCACGCTGGCGGCGCTGCCGGAGGGCAGCTTCTGGATGCGGGCGGCGGTGCTGGCCATCGTCGCGGTCGGCATCACCGCGGGCGTCTACGGCGTGGTCGCGCTGATCGTGAAGGCCGACGATGCCGGTCTGGCCCTCGCCCGCAGCACCGCGGGCCCGCCGCTCGGAAGCCTGATCCGCGGGCTCGGCCGCGGCGTCGTCAAGGGCATGCCGATCCTGCTCAAGATCCTGGCCGTCATCGGGACGGCGGCGATGATCTGGGTCGGCGGCGGGATCCTGATGCACGGTCTCGAGACCTACGGGTTCTCGGCACCGGCGCACGCCGCCCACGCGATGGCGGAGGCCGCGGCGGCGCGCGTGCCGTTCGCCGCGGGCCTCGTCGAGTGGCTCGTCACCGCGGCCGTGTCGGGCCTCATCGGGCTGGTCGTCGGTGGGGCGCTGATCCCGCTGACGAACGTCGTGCTGGCGCCGGCGTGGCGCGCCCTGTCAGGCCTGTGGCAGCGGCGCGGCTGACGGGATCCCGTGGTCGGCCGGCGCGGAGCCCGGCACCGACACCGGCGCCTGGACCGGCGCCTGGACCGGCGCTGCGGCGCCGTGATGCTTCAGGGGCCTGTTGCCGCTCAGGCGACGCAGCAGCACGTAGAAGACCGGGGTCAGGAACAGGCCGAAGGCGGTCACGCCGATCATGCCCGAGAACACCGCGACGCCCATCGCGCGGCGCATCTCCGATCCGGCGCCGGTCGCCGTCACCAGCGGCAGCACGCCCATGATGAACGCCATCGACGTCATCAGGATCGGCCGCAGCCGGAGGCGGCTCGCCTCGATCGCCGCCTGGAGCGGGGTCCGACCGGCGAATTGGAGCTCACGGGCGAATTCGACGATCAGGATGGCGTTCTTGGCCGAGAGCCCGACGAGCACGATCAGGCCGATCTGCGTGAAGACGTTGTTGTCGCCGGCCGACAGCCAGACGCCGAACATCGCGGCGAGCAGCCCCATCGGCACGATCAGCAGGATCGCCAGCGGCAGGGCGAGGCTCTCGTACTGCGCGGCGAGCACGAGGAAGACCAGGAGCAGCGCGAGGGGAAAGACCCAGACCCCGGAATTGCCCGCGATGAACTCCTGGTACGTCAGGTCCGTCCACTCGAAGGCGAAGCCCCGCGGCAGCGTCTCGGCCGCGATCCGCGTCGCCGCCGCCTGAGCCTGCCCCGACGAGTAGCCCGGCGCCGCGCCGGCGTTTATGTCGGCCGATAGGAAGCCGTTGTAGCGCATGGCCCGCTCCGGTCCGGCGGTCTGGCGGACGCGCAGCAGGGCGGAGAGCGGGACCATCTCGCCGGAGCCGGCCCGGACCTTCAGCAGACCGACATCGTCCGACCGCGCCCGGAACGGGGCGTCGGCCTGGACGCGCACCGAGTAGGTGCGGCCGAACTTGTTGAAGTCGTTGACGTAGAGCGAGCCGAGATAGATCTGCAGCGTGTCGAAGACGTCCGTCACCGGGATGTTGAGCTGACGGGCCTTCGTCCGGTCGATGTCCGCGAAGAGCTGCGGCACGTTCATCTGGAAGCTCGAGAACAGCCCGACGAGTTCCGGCGCCTGGGCGGCCTTGGCCATGAACGCCTTCGTGGCGTCGTTCAGCGCCTCGTAGCCGAGGCCGGCGCGGTCCTCGATCTGCAGCTTGAAGCCGCCGATCGTCCCGAGGCCGTTCACCGGCGGCGGCGGGAACATCGCGATGAAGGCCTCGGGGATCGCGGCGTACTTCTTGTTCAGCGACTGCGCGATCGCCGCCCCGTTGAGGGACGGGTCCCTGCGCTCGTCGAACGGCTTGAGCGTCGAGAACACGATCCCCGAGTTGGAGCTGTTGGTGAAGCCGTTGATCGAGAGGCCCGGGAAGGCGACGGCGCTCTCGACGCCGGGCTCCTTGAGGGCGATCTCGCTCATGCGGCGGATGACCTCCTCCGTCCGGTCGAGGGTCGCGCCGTCGGGCAGCTGCGCGAAGCCCACGAGGTACTGCTTGTCCTGGCCCGGGACGAAGCCGCCCGGGATCTGGCGGAACAGGCCGACGGTCAGTCCGACGAGCAGGACGTAGAGGGTCATCATCGCGGCCTTGCGCGACACCGCGAAGCCGACGCCGCGGCCGTAGCCGTTCGAGGCCCGCCCGAAGGCGCGGTTGAAGCGGCGGAAGAACCAGCCGAGCAGCCTGTCGAGGATGCGGGTGAGACGATCCTTCGGCGCGTGGTGATCCTTCAGCAGCAGCGCCGAGAGGGCCGGCGAGAGGGTCAGCGAGTTGATCGCCGAGATCACCGTCGAGATCGCGATGGTGAGCGCGAACTGCTTGTAGAACTGGCCCGTCAGGCCGCTGATGAAGGCCAGGGGCACGAAGACCGCGACCAGCACCAGGGCGATGGCGATGATCGGGCCCGAGACCTCGCGCATGGCCTGGTAGCTGGCGTCCCGCGGGGACAGGCCGCTCTCGATGTTGCGCTCGACGTTCTCGACGACCACGATCGCGTCGTCGACGACGATGCCGATCGCCAGCACGAGGCCGAACAGGCTCAGCGCGTTGATCGAGAATCCGAAGACGTGCATCACCGCGAAGGTGCCGACGATGGAGACCGGCACGGCGAGCAGCGGGATGATCGAGGCCCGCCACGTCTGCAGGAACAGGATCACCACGAGCACGACGAGGGCGATGGCCTCCAGCAGCGTGTGGATCACCGCCTCGATGGAGGCGCGCACGAACTGCGTCGGGTCGTAGACGATCTGGTAGTCGACGCCCTCCGGCATGGTCCGCTTGATCTCCGCCATGGTGCGGCGGACCTCGTCGGAGATCTGGATCGCGTTCGAGCCCGGCGACTGCGAGATCGGGATCGCCACCGCCGACTTGTTGTCGAGGAGCGAGCGCAGGGCGTAGTCGGAAGCGCCGAGCTCGATGCGCGCGACGTCGCGTAGGCGCGTGATCGCGCCGTCGGCGCCGGTCTTGACCACGATGTCGCCAAACTGCTCCTCGCTGCTCAGGCGCCCCTCGGCGTTGAGCGAGAGCTGCAGGTCGAGGCCCGGCACGGCCGGCGACGCGCCGATCACGCCGGCCGCGGCCTCGACGTTCTGGGCCTGGATCTCGCGCACGACGTCGCCCGCGGACAGGCCGTGCTCGGCCACCTTCTGCGGGTCGAGCCAGATCCGCATCGCGTAGTCGCCGGAGCCGAAGAGCTGGACCTGGCCGACGCCGTCGAGCCGCGCCAGGCGGTCCTTGATGTTCAGCACCGCGTAGTTGCGCAGGTAGGTCATGTCGTAGCGCCCGTTGGGCGAGACGAGATGCACGACCATGGTCAGGTCGGGGGAGCTCTTCACCGTGACGATGCCGAGCTGGCGCACCACCGCCGGCAGCCGCGGCTCGGCCTGCGAGACCCGATTCTGGACGAGCTGCTGCGCCTTGTCGGGGTCGGTGCCCAGCCGGAAGGTGACGGTCAGCGTCATGATGCCGTCCGTCGTGGCCTGGCTCGACATGTAGAGCATGCCCTCGACGCCGTTGATCTGCTCCTCGATCGGCGTCGCCACGGTCTCGACGATGACCTTGGGGTTGGCGCCCGGGAAGGTCGCGCGGACGACGACGGAGGGCGGCACCACGTCCGGGTACTCGGAGATCGGCATCGCGAAGAGCGAGAGCAGACCGCCGATGAAGATGAGCATCGAGAGCACGCCCGCGAAGATCGGGCGGTCGATGAAGAACTTGGAGAGATTCATGCCGCCCTCCGAGGGCGTGAGGCAGGGGCGTCCGGGCGGCCGCTCGCGGCCGCCGTCTCAGGGGCGTCGGGGATCTGGATCGGGCGGACGGGCGCGGCGCGCCGGCCGTCAGCGCTGCGCCAGCTTGCGCGGCCCGGAGGCGGCGTCCTGCGGGCGCGCGCCCATCGCCACGGGTTCGGGGCGCAGGAGGGTCCCGGGACGGACGCGCTGCAGGCCGTTGATCACGATACGCTCGCCGCCCGACAGGCCGGAAGTCACGACGCGCAGCCCGTCGACGGCCCGGCCGAGGGTGACGGCGCGGAACTCCGCCCGGTTGTCCGACCCCACGAGGAGCACGAACTTCTTGTCCTGATCGGTTCCGACGGCCCGTTCGTCGACCAGGACGAGACGTTCCGGGGCGGCCTGACCGAGGCGCATCCGGGCGAACTGGCCCGGGATCAGGCGGCCGTCGCCGTTAGAGAAGGTCGCGCGCACGCGGACCGTGCCGCTGCGCGCGTCGACCTTGTTGTCGATGAACTGGAGATGCCCGCTGGCCCGCGCGCCGTCGGCGGTCGCCATCTCCACGGGGATGCGGTCGAGCTTGCCGCGCCGGCCGCCCGGCTCGGCGACCGAGGCCAGCGCCTTCAGGACCACGCCCTCGTCGGCATCGAAGCTGGCGTAGACCGGATCGACCGAGACGAGCGTGGTCAGCACGGCGGCCCCCGCGCCCGTGGCCACGAGGTTGCCCGGCGTGATCTCGCGGCGGCCGACGCGGCCGCCGACGGCGGCCCGGACCTGCGTGTAGCCGAGGTTCAGGCGCGCCGCCTCCAGGGTCGCCTTCGCCGCGTCGAGGCTCGCCTTGGCCTCCTTGAACGCGTTGGCGCGGACGTCGAGGTCGCGCGCCGTGACGATGTGCTGATCCGACAGCTTTCGCCCGCGCTCGAGGTCGCTCGCCGTCATGCCGACCCGCGCCTCGGCGCCGGCGACCTGGGCCTCCAGCCTCTGGACCTCGGCCGCGTAGGGCGCGGGATCGATGGTCACGAGCAGGTCCCCGGCCCTGACCAGCTCTCCCTCGGCGAAGTGCGTGGCTTGGATCGCGCCGCCCACCCGCGCCCGAACGTCGATGCGGTCGACCGCTTCGAGGCGACCCGAGAACTCGTCCCAGAGGACGACGTCGCGCGGCTCGACCGTCGCGACCGAGGCCGGCATCGCCACCTCGGTCGGAGGCGTCGCGGCGACGGCCACGGTTCCCCGGACGAGGGAGCCGGGTATGAAGGTGTAGGAGGCGCCTGCGAGAAGGGCGACCGCGAGGCTTCCGGCCGCGAGGCGCCGGGCACGGAGAGGATTGCGCGGGGGATGACGCTGAGGTTCCACGAGCGACTCCAACATCTGTACAGGTCGCTACACATGTCGGCATGGACGCGGGGCGTCAAGTGACTTATCTACCACTCGATATAAAAGTTGGAGTCCGCAGGCAATGGTGATGGGGCGCCCCCGGTCCTTCGACACGGACAAGGCCCTCGACGAGGCGATGGAGGTGTTCTGGCGCCACGGCTACGACGGCGCGAGCCTCGCGATGCTCACGAAGGCGATGGGCATCAAGCCGCCGAGCCTCTACGCGGCCTTCGGCAGCAAGGAGGGGCTGCTCAAGGCCGCCCTCGACCGGTACGCGCAGCGGCGCTCCGAGCACATGCGCTTCGTCCTGGCGGGCGAGACCGCGCGCGACGTGGCCGAGCGCTTCCTGAGCAGCATCGCCGAGAGCCACACGGATCCGGCGAACCCGCCCGGCTGCCTCCTGGTTCAGGGCGGCCTCGCCTGCGGCGCGGGCTCGGAGAACATCCCGTTCGAGCTGGCGTCCCGGCGGGCGCAGGGCGAGATGGAGCTCCGCGAGCGCTTCATCCAGGCCCGGCAGGACGGTGACCTGCCGGCGGATTCCGACCCGGTCGCGCTGGCGCGGTTCCTGTCCACCGTCGCCTCCGGCATGGGCGTGCTGGCCTCCTCGGGCGCCGACCGGGAGGCGCTGCGGGAGGTCGCCCGGGTCTCGCTGCGGGCCTTCGCGAAGGAACAGGACGCCTGAGCTGGGCTGACCGGGCGCGATCCCGCGCCTCGGTCCACCCGGACGCCGTTCGCCACCCCGCGACCGGCAGTTCGCCGAGGTCCAGAAACGACAAAGGCCGCATAGCTGCGGCCTTGTAAGTCGATCGTATGGTTGGGAAAACTGGAGCGGGCGAAGGGATTCGAACCCTCGACCCCAACCTTGGCAACGCTTGGGCCCGGCTCAATCCGTCCCTCGCAACCACCCCTTCACAGAGCGGAAACCATCCCTCCCCGTGACGGTCCGTTCAATCCCGTGCACGGCCAATCCAACCCGGGACCCGGGGTTTCCAACCCATTTTCGACCCGCCCGTCACGCCGCGGCCGCGCGCTGCTGGTACTCGACGTGGTGGTGCCCGTAGACCTCCAGGACCATCTTCACCGTCATGCCAAGGTACTCGCCGACCTCGTGCGGCGGGATCCCGGCGCGCAGCATCAGCGTCGCCCGGGTGTGCCGCAGGACGTGCGGCGTCGGCAGGCCGATGTCGTGCTCCGGGTTCGCGTTGCCGACCCGCAGAGTGCCGTCGATGTCGCGCCTGTCCAGCCCGGCCCGGGCCGCGGCCAGCGCGAAACCCTTGCTGACCCTGAGGACCGATCGTCCGTTGTCGTGGACGACGACGTCGATCCCCTTCGCCAGGTCGGCCTCGCGCCATTCGATGAACAGCGGGAGCAGGCGATCGTGGATCCGGCACGGCGGTTCCCGCTTGCGCGTCTTCGGCTCCAGGGGGCCGGACCGGTGCAGCGTCACGGCCGGGATGTCGACCCAGCCATGGTACAGCGCCCGCGTCCAGCCGAGGCCGAGGATCGCTCCGGACCGGGTGCCCGAGTAGAAGCCGATCTCGATGAAGCGCGGGAGGTGCTCCCCCTCCTCGTCGCCCCGGCCGTTGACCGGCATCCAGTACGGCTCGCGGGTGGCGATGTCGGACGAGAACCAGGTGAACCCCTGCGCCGCCTTGAGCAGGCGCTTGTGCTCCGTCTCGGTCAGCCAGTCCGGGTGCGCCTCGGCCGCCGCCGGCAGCGTGACGACCGGGCGGCTGGTGAGGGTGTACTCCTTGTGCCAGACCCCGATGGCGGCGCTCAGCGTCTGCAGCTCCCGCCGGGCGGTGGACGGGGTGATGAACTTCAGCTTCGACGAGCCGGGGGCCGAGTAGGTCTCGGCGCACCGGTCCTTCACGTACTTCCGGCAGGCCTGCCCGCGGACCTGCGCGAGGGTCATCCCTTGCCAGTGGCGGAGCAGGTGCCCGATGTGCTGCCCGGCGAGCGCGGCGTTGCTCGTGCCCTCCTGCCGCAGCCCGTAGAAGGAGAGGCAGGCGGCGATAGTCACGAGCCGGGGGTTCGAGTTCGTGGGATCCTCGGGGTCTGGCGTCTCGGCCTTGGCCTCGGCCTCTAGCCGCGCGCGCTCCGCGAGGTAGACCGCGAACTCGCTTTCAGCCGCTCCGCGATCCGCAGCGCCGTATCGTGTTCGACGCTTGAACGGCTTGCCCCCGATCGTGTCGTGGATCGCCCAGACGCCTCGGTCGGTGTCGAGCTTGAGGCGGGCGGGTTGCTTGGGGCGTGCCACGAGTTTCTCCAATCGGTCAGGTTTTGGCGGGTCGTGTAGATCGCGTGTCCGGGCTGCATCGATTTGAGCCGATGCGGTTCCGGGGCGCGCGTCGCCGCCCTAAGCTGCGCTTGGGAGAAGGTCGGGAAGCCGTCGGGATCACGAAGCTCCGGGGCCCAGATCGCGATGTCGAGCGGCAGCAGCGTGTCAGGCCCCGCGCTGCTCGCACGGGCCCCTGCCCCATCGCTGAAGTCGAAGGGCCCGGCGTCGAAGATGAAGGTCGTCCGCGAATTCGGCATGCACGGATTCTCCCGCACGGGACTCCCCCGCGCAATGGCGAAAGCGGTCCTCGGTTAACGCCCGGGCCCCTATTTCGCCTGGGCTCCACAGCAGAGGCCAGGGATCCGGAAAGCATCGGGCGATCCTATCCTTGCGGGGCGCCCCGGCATGAGCCATCCTGCCCGCATGAAGACCGCCGTCCTCCTAGCGAAACGCGCACCGTTGGCCTGAGGCCAGCCTAATTCGTCCGGAAATCCGGACGTGCGTGACCGCTTTTTTTGGAGGATGCCATGACAACTTTCGTGGTCTCGGACACGCACTTCGGGCACGCCTCGATGATGTCGGAGCGCATGGGCCGACCCCGTCCGTTCGCCTCGGTCGAGGCAATGGACGAGCACCTGGTGTCCGCATGGAATAACCGTGTGAAGCGGAACGACACGGTCTGGCATCTCGGCGACTTCAGCTACGGGGCGAGCCGTGCGCATGCCCGTGCCATCTTCGACCGCCTCAACGGGCGGAAGCTCCTGATCCGGGGCAACCACGACGCGCGGTCGGAGGCCCTCCCGTGGGCCGAACCGGTCCGGGACGTGGCCCGCATCACCGTGCAGGATGCCGGCATGCCGAAGCCGGTCGACCTGTGGCTCAGCCACTACGCGCACGTCACGTGGGAGGGCCGACATCGCGGCAGGATCCACCTGTTCGGGCACAGCCACGGCTCGATCGCGCCGACCGCGCAGTCCTGTGACGTCGGCGTCGACGTGGAGGCGTGGGCTTTCCGGCCGGTGACGATCCCCGAGATCCAGGAATACCTCGCCGACGTGGCGGCCCGGGAGGCCGGAGCCTCCGCCGTCGTCCAGATGTCCGAGGCGGCGTGATGCGGGGCGACTACCCCTTCAGCGAGCCCCCGCCCGGCGCGGTCTGCTGCCTGTCGTGCGGCCGCGTCTCGATCGGGATGACCCGTGCCGAGGCCGAGGCCGCCGTCGAGCGCGTGAATGCCGGGCTAGCGCCGGGCGAGCCCGCGATCGAGCTCGCCTATTTCCGGTGCTGCTGGTCCCCGAGGTTCAGGCCCGCCCGGATCGGGGACGTCCCGGACGGGGCCACGATCACGCGCGTGCTGGCAGAGGAAGTCTAGCAGCGCGCCGCCTTCCGGGCCGCCTTGAGTTCATCCGGCGTCGGGGGGACCTTCCCGACGCTGCGCCACCCGGCGTCCGTGACCCGGGCGAACGTGTTCCGCTTCGGGATCCCTGGCACGATGAGGCGGTCCTCGACCGCGTAGACCGCCTCCCATCCGCCGAGGGACGTCACGAGGCTGCCGTCGGGGTTCGGCGTGAGGTTCGGGCAGACCCGGTGCTCTGGTTCCTCGACGCCGACAGCCATGAGCAGCCGGCATGCATTTCCCACGCTCAGGCTGCCGTTGACGACGTGCAGCCCGACCGCATCGGCAACGAGTGCCGGTGTGGTGTGCTCCATCGAGGAGGCTAGCTGCTCCCAGTCGGCATCGGTGGAGAGGTCGACGGCGTGAGCCCAGCGCCCACACAGCCCTCGGTGTCTGTCCGGTGCCCATATCGCTTTCAGCCCGGTGATCCCTTCGATCTTGCGGACGAAGGGAAGGTCGCCGCATGCCGGGGTGCTGAGATGAAGCTCCCAGATCCTCGGGGCCGTCTGCGGCTGGAATTGGCCACCGACACGGTGGAGCGTAACCGGGAAGCCTATCGAGCGGGGGGACCATGGGGCGTCCGGATCCCGAAGCGCGCCGAGGCCGGCGATGTACTCGTTCGCGATGCCGGACGCGACGAGGCGCTCCATCGCGTCGGGTTCGGCCGAGGGTGGGGCCGCTGCCTTCGCCTTGCGAGCGGCCTTGGCAGCTGCCTTGGCTTCCTGCGCCTCCGCCTTCGCTGCGGCCTCCCGCTCCGCCCGGCGCTCCCTCCGCTTCAGCGCGAGCGGGCTCGGCGGCGAGATGGCCCCCTCGAACAGCTGGGACACGATGACATGCAGCGGCGTGCCCGCCGGCGGGGGGGGGGCGGGCGCTGACGCTCGCCCTTGCGCTGGATGGGGAGCCGGTCGAACAGGGCCGGCTCGGGCGGGGGCGGCTCGGCCTTCGGCTGCCGCAGGATCGGGAGTTCGATCGGCCCCTTGTAGGCGGCGTCCTGCGCCCGGGCGATCCAAGCGGCGAGGACCTCAGGGGCAGTGCCGACGGGGAAGATTTCGCGGGGCATTACTCGTCCTCCCCATCGATGCCGAGGCGCTGCGCGAGCGCGAGCAGGCTGGCCTCGCGCTCGGCGAGCAGGCTCTTGAGGGCGGGTCCGACCCAGGCGGGGATCGGGCGCGTACCGGCAGCCCACCGCGCCGGCAGCCGGTGATCGATGCTGTCCCGGGCACCGTCCGGGTGGAGGGGTCCAAGGCCGCGGGCGAGCTGACGGCGCCACTCGTCGCCGTAGAGATGCTGCCCGACTTCGCAGAGGAGCGCGCGGTCCAGACTCATGACATCGGCACCGCGTGACGGGTCATAGCGCTCACCATGTCGGCCTGCCCCTCGCCGAACCCGCGCCGGTGGCCGGCGTCCCAGGCATCGATGATCGCGCGCGCCATCCAGGGGGCGATCCCACGCGGGATCATCAGCATCGACCGGGCGTCAGGGGTGCCGGCGTCCACAGTCACGTGGAGGCCGTCCTCAGCCGGGACGACCATGCGCCCCTTCGAGAGCGGGCCGATCGCGGCGATCTCGTCTTGGTCGTGGGGGTACTGGGCGCTGAGCAGGAGTGCCGTCTCGGCCTCTGCATCATCAATGAGGTCGCCGAGGATCCCGGATACGGCCTCATCGTGTTCCTGTCGGATTGCATCCGCGGCCCGCTCTTCGGCGTCGAGATCGGCTGGCTCGGGATCGTCGAGCAGAACGTAGCCGAGCGCCTCGAAGGTCTGGGCGGCTTCCATGGCCTCCTCCTTCTCATCGTACGCGCGCGTGCGTCCATCCCTGTCGCGCACCCAGAAGAGGACAGCCGTGATGCAGTCGACCTCAGTCTTGTTGAAGCGCCGGTCCAGCGCGATGATCTCGATCTTGGCCTTCGGCATCGTGGTCTCCCATCAATCCGGTTGATGCGGGCATCGCCGCATAGTCCCCATTATGGGGACCTACATGGAAAATCTCAAGCTTCGCGGGCGATCTCCGCGAGGGCCTGCGCCTCCGCCTTGGCCAGCCGCTTCCGCAGGGCGATCGCCTCGGCTCGCAGGGGGTGCCGGACGTACTGCGCACCCTCCAGGAGAGCGAGCCTATTCGCGGCCGAGCTGGCCTGCTCGACCCGCCATTCGAGGGCGGCCTGGCGCGCCGATACATCGCCGTAGCCGAGCACGGGCCTGAGGGGGCGCTCGACCTCCGAGACGACCCGACGCGCCTCGATGACGACGGGCGTGAGGTGGTCCACGGGCAGGCCGGGCGGCAGGGGCCTGCCGAGGAAATCGTGCGTCCCCGCATCCATCAGCGCCTTCGTCCTCGAAGGCCGGGTTGGCGAATCGGTGGCGGGCGCCTCGGCGGCCACGGCCCGCGCCGCGGCGAGGTCGGCCTCTGTCGGCAGGGCCTGCAGAAGCGACTGGGCCGTCCTTCCGATCCGGGCGACGCCGCCGTGCGTGACGCAGTAAGCTCTGACGGCCTCGACGGGCATGCCGGTGTAGTGAGCGTAACCATCCGCGGCATGCCCATCACGGCGGTAGGGCGCCAGCGCGGACGATGCCGTGATGGCATCGTCGGGTGCAGTGACGATCGTCACCGTCGGGCCGGGGGCGTGGACGCTGAATGCGACGCCGTTCTTGCACTGCACATCAGTGCCGTGGAACTCGTAGTCCATGGCTGCCTCCTCAGAATGGAATGTCGTCATCGAGGGTGCGGGCAGGCCTCAGGGAGAGGAGTGTACCCGACGAGAGCCGGACATCGTCAGCGCGGATCCGCAGCGGACGAGCCGCCTGCTCCTGGATCGCCTGCTGCAGCTGGGGCGTGACTTCGACATGCGATCCAGTCGCGAACCACCCGCGCCGGTCGACATCGATCCGGCAGCCGGCTCGCTCCGCGACCCGACGGGCGGTCGATCGAGATACACCGAGGATCGTCTCGATCGTGGCGAGCTCGATCATCCGCCCGACCGGAGGCATGTCGACTTCCAGCGGCACCGTCGCCAGCAACGTCTTGGCTGCCTGGACGAGGCGCGCCCTGCGCCTGTCGGCCTGCTCGCGCTCGAACGCCCAGCCGTGGTCACGGCCGAGTTCACGGCGCTTGCGCTCGGCCCAACGCTCCCGGCTCACGTGCTCGTCGATCGCCTGCCTGATGACGCGTTGGAACCGCCTCTCGTGGAGGGACCGGACGGGCTCGCCGATCAGGACAGCCTTGGCACTCCAGGCCTCGCCGGTCCCGCCGTCCGCGACGTAGGCGCTGAGGTGCTGCCCCAGATCCATAGGGCCGGCGACGACGCTGGCGACGGCACGAGGGAGGTGTCCAATGCGGACACCGTTCCTCCACCACACCTCGACGGCATTCTCGTCGTGATAGTTGTCCGGGGCTCGGACGAGGTTGAGATAATCGCCGGACTGGGGGATTACCTTCCGGCCGAGATCCTCGTCCCAAATGGCGTAGTCATAGAACTGCAAGCCAGCGATTTCGCACTGGGTCCACGGCGTGCCGTTGGCGAGGTCGAACGCCTGCACACCGAGAGGGGTGTCCCTGACGCCGCTTAGGTCGAGGCCATGGGCGGCGACATTCGCGATCGCGGAGGTGAGCTCCCGATCAACCTGCTCGTACCCACAGTGGTCGTGCCAGTCGTCGTCGATCGTCCGCTCGATGACGTTGTAATCACCCATCGTGCGCTCCTCAGAACGGCAAGTTGTCGGGATCGTGCGGAAGGCAGGGGCCCTGGGGGTCCCGGCGCCGCTCGATGGGGGGATCGGCGACCTGGCACTCGGCCGGCCGGCTGGCGCAGCTGCGATGACTGAAGAACTGGCGGTCATCGTCGAGGCCGACGAAGACCGTGTAGCGCTCGCCCTTCTGCACGCCGCGGCCGATCGGGCACTCGTCGCAGCGGCCCGCCCGGCGGGCGATGTGGCGGCGCAGGACGCCGCCGTCGGCGAAGGTCGGCTCATGCTCGACCGGGTCGCCGTAGTCCTCTTGGTGGATCATGCGACCCTCCTCCGGCCCGACACCCACACCGACACCGGCCTCTGAGCCGGCGCGCTACAGATGGCCCGGTGCCCCGGGCACCATGACGACCCGGGCATCGTGGGGTGCCCGCAGCACGTGGCCGGCCCGGCACGGGGGTCGTCGGCGATGTAGCGGCAGGCCCCGTCCCGGACGTCCGTGAGCAGGATCCTAAGAGACTCGGGCACGCCAGTCGGCGCCACGCGGGGCCGCGGCGGGGGCACGGGCCGGCCCGCGGCGGCGGCGTCCCGGGCACGGCGCCGGGCAGCCCGGGCGCGAGGGGGCCTTGCGGTGGCGGGCGCCTT
>NZ_JBKFBI010000036.1:0-43977 GCF_053346095.1 Methylobacterium sp. A52T
CGCTCGCGCAAATCAACGGACAGGGCAGACGCCATCGGCTCTCCTCCTCGGAAAGCCGACCATCGAATCACATCACCGCCGCGGCCGAAACCCTACACGATTCAATCCGGTCGGTGACCGCTCTAGGGCTGTCGATATGGCTCATGTGATGAAGCCGCCGCCCAGCTACCCACTATGGGTCGATGTCACGGTCGGACTGTCGGCCGGGCTGGTGGCGACACTGGTGACCAACCTCGCGCAGCGTCCGTTGCGGTGGACGACCCCGGAGAGCGTTGATCGACACGAGAAGCGGGTGCGCCCCGGCGCATCGTCATCCTTGGTCGCCGCACGAAAGCTCTGTGAGGCGATGGACTTCGACCCTACGCCGCGCCGGCACGAGATATCGGGCAAGGCGATCCACATCGCCACCGGTATGGGCTGGGGACCGGTCTACGGCCTGTTGCGACGGTACGCCGGGTTACGGCCCTTCACCGCCGCACTGACCTGTGGGACGGCTATGTCACTCATTCTGGATGAATACCTCGTGCCCACCCTCGGTTTCAGCGCCCCCAATCATCACTATCCGATCTTCACCCGCGTTCGAGGCTTGATCGCACATCTCATCTACGGTTCCGCGGTGGCGGTAGTGTCGGAGGGGCTCGGCCGCTCGCTGCCACGGTCCTCAGCACATCTGCCGCAGCCTACGGTTCAAGGTGCAGAAAGTTGAACGGCGGGACCCGGCACGACCACCGTCACGCCGCCGATATCTGCCGGGAGAACGGCTGGGGCGTCGGCACCCACCTGATCGGAGACGCAGGTCTCGGGACTACGGTGATCTGCATCACGGCGCTCGGCACCAAGGTGATGCTGGCACGCATGATCAGCCATGATGGCAACCCTGTCGCCTACTGCGACGAGCAGGCCTGGAGCCTCGGGGCTCGGGATTGGCGTCGGCTTGGTTGAAGGTATTTGTACGCTATTGATGCCGACTCTACCTCGACCATTCGGTGCTCAAAGCGCTGAACTTGCTACGTCTGTGGCAAGGGGTACGATCACTCAGATGCTTCGCCACGGGGTGGGCGCGTCAAAGGTATCCAGGCTGACAGGGGATCTAAGCCACTCGTCAGAGTGCTGGCCGAGTATGCTGTTCCTCTACGGTCTCACGATCCTCGCCGGCATCGCCAACGCGATCCAGCCCGGCCAGAACGCGACCCTGTCCAAGTCGCTTGGTCTACCTATCACCGCGGGTCTGATCACACTGATCATCAGCACAACCGCTCTGCTGTTCGGCGGGCTCGCCATCGGCAAGCTGGAGATGCCGAGCGGGCCGCAGTTGGCTGCGGTACCCTGGTGGGCGTGGCTCGGTGGGTTTTTCAGCGTGTTGCTGATCCTCGCGCAACTCTACGCCTCGCCCGCTATCGGCGCGGCGTCGTTCCTCGGCATCATCGTGACGGTGGGCGTTGCCGCCTCCATCGTCCTCGATCACTACGGATGGGTCGGCTTTCCGGTCCACCCGGCCAGCCTCTGGCGGGTTCTCGGCGCTGTCCTGATGATCGCAGGCGTCGCGCTGGTCGCTCTATTCTGATCGCTCAGATCGGTAGATCAACCCTTCCGACAATCATCGGCGTGCAGCCTTATGGTACCACAGGGGCCAATTGTGGCTTGGCCTGAAGGCGTTAGGCACCCCATCCCAAAGTGCATCACATGAGAAGGTCCGCTTCCGAGCATCGGCGATGATGCCTGTTGCGACTGAGTTGGGTCGTTGCCGGAAGGGCCGCTCGGGGTTGTTTTCCGCCGTTCCGCTTTAGGGCGATGGCTTCACCGAAGCGGACTGCTCCGAGGCGACCGCTCACGCCCTCGTCGCACCTTCGATCAGCTTGTCCCAAGGTGTCGGGGATGGGAACACACCACCAAGGAATGCCAGGAAAGCCTTCACGTTTGGATTGCCGCGTCGGCTCTCCGGCCACAGTGCCGTGAACACGGAACGCTCAGTGGCGAAGCTCTGCAGGACTGGCACTAACGCGCCCCGCGCGACGTAGGACGCGACGACATACGTCGGCGAGATGCCAATGCCGCCGCCGGCCACCAGGATAGCCGCGACTGCATCGCTGAAGTCCGTGACGATGCCGGCGTTCGGTGTGAGTTCGACCGTGCGGCCGCCGATCCGGAACGGCCAGCGCAGGGCTTGGCCCGTACTCTGGAAACGGAAGTTCACGCAGTCATGGTGGATCAGGTCGTCCGGATGCTGCGGCGTCCCGCGCCGCTTCAAATAGGCCGGCGACGCAAAGGCGCAAAGCCGGTACGGCGCGAGACGCCGGGCGAGCAGGCGGGAGTCGGCGAGCTCGCCTACACGGATCGCCACGTCGATGCCCTCCTCAATGAGGTCGGCGAAGCGGTCCCCAAGGCGCAGGTCGACGGACAGCTTCGGGTGGCGCTCGCGGAAGCCCGGCAGGGCTGGGGCAAGCAGATGCACTCCGATGGGGAACGGTGCCGTCACTCTCAGGGTACCGGCCGGCTCCGAGCGCGCTGCTAGGGCAGCCTGCTCGATCTCCTCCGCCTCGCGCAGGAGGCGCAGCGCCCGTTCGTGCAGGTCGCGCCCCTCTGGCGTCAGCGTCAGCGAGCGGGTCGTCCGTGTGAACAGGCTCAAGCCCAGCCGTTCCTCCAGCCGCTGCACGCTCTTGCTCACCGCCGAGGGCGAGATGCCGAGGGAGCGTGCGGCGGCCGTGTAGCTGCCGAGCGAGCTTGAGCGGGCGAAGGCGATGATGCCGGTGAGGCGGTCGAGACCGATCTGTTCCATGACGGCAAGATTGAACCGTCGATGAGCCCGATTATCAAGCTCGAAGCCACGATCCATTCTTCTTCCCACAGGCCCCACAGCGGCGGCGCCCAGAAGGATCATCGTCATGACCAGCACTCTCCAGGACCGCACCGTCGTCATCTTCGGTGGGACCTCCGGCATCGGTCTCGCGGCCGCCCAGCAGGCGAAGGCGGCGGGTGCCAGGGTCATCGTGATCGGCTTCAACGCTGAAGGCGCCGAGCGCATCGCGACGGAAAACGCGTTTGCCGGTTGGCGTGCGGCGGACGTGACCCGGCCCGATACCATCGCGGCCGCGCTCGCCGACATCCCGCAGGTCGACCACCTCGTCCTGCTCGCCGGCACCTTCGTGGCCGGCAAGATCCTGGAAGCCGAGGTCGGTTATCTGAAACGCGCCTTTGACGAGCGGATCTGGGCTGCAGTCCACACCGTGCGCGCCCTCGGCAACCGCTTGGCGAAGGACGGGTCGGTCACCTTCATCTCCGGCGCGCTGGCCGACCGCCCAAGCGCCCAGGGCACGGCGGTGCTGGCAGCCGCCTCAGCCGCGATGGAGGCGTTCGCCCGCGGCCTCGCGCTGGAGTTGGCGCCGGTGCGGGTGAATACCTTGTCGCCCGGTACCACCGACACACCGCTCCTAGCCCGCACGCTGGGCGCACACCGTGACGCCTACGTCGCCGCGCTGATCGAGAAGCTGCCGCAGCGGCGCCTGGGTACGGCCGACGAGGCCGGCGCGGCGGTCGTCTTCCTCATGACCAACGGCTTCATGAACGGCGAGACGCTGCACGTCGATGGTGGTTCCCGCCTCGTCTGACGAACGAACCGAACGGATCCGGGTTCGGACTTGCGGAGGGAGATTGATCAATGTCCGAAACAACTGACGCTATCCGGCCGGCAGTTGAGCCGGATTACGACCGATTGCTGCGCGCCAATCTTGAGCGCGTCTTCAACGAGCGCGACGCCGGCAAACGCGTCGCGGCTTTAGACGAGCTTTTTGTGGACGAGCCGGTCATGTACGAGCCGACAGACGTCGTGCGGGGGCGGGCCGCCATCGCTAGCGTCGCCGGCAAGCTGCTGGAGCAGTTTGGGCCGACCTTCCGCTTCACGCCCGTCGGCACCGCCGTGGGGCACCACGGGCTGGGTTCGCTGCAATGGCAGGCGGGCCCGGACGGCGGTGCGATCGTCGTCACGGGAGCGGACGTGGCCGAGGTCGTGAATGGTAGGATCGCGCGCCTTTGGGTGCTGCTCAACCAACCGGCAAGTTAGACCTATACCCAAGGGCCACTATCCGAACCGAAGTCGCTCGACGGCCGGCGATTGGCTGCTTTCAGGACGCGCCGCCTGAGGTCCGCGCGTCCCACATGGGTCGGAAGGGAGAACGCCGCTCAGGGTGGATCGCCGCCGGTCCGCGTCCGGATTGTGGAAGCATCGAAGCGGACGTAGCAATGGACACCGCTCGAGACCCTCTCGAGGTCGCTCGCTGCATCCGCTTTGCGCACCTGAGACAAGGGCGGTTAACTCCGCAGGCGGAAGATGCGACCACGTCCTTTATGGTCGTCTCTTCATCGTTCCAGCGCTGGCTAACCCTCTTCCATGATCCGCATTCTCGGCAAGGCCAGTTCGATCAATGTCCGCAAGGTGCTTTGGACCTGTGCCGAGATCGGATTGGATTACGACCGCCAGGACTACGGCAGCGGCTTCCAAGCAACGGATACTCCGGAATTTCTGGCTCGCAACCCCAACGGCCTCGTGCCCGTGATTGAAGACGCGGCAGGGGCCTTGTGGGAGTCGAATACGATCTGCCGCTACCTCGCGGCGAGCGCCGCTCGGACGGATCTGCTCCCCGCCGAACCGCGTGGACGCGCTCTGGTCGAGCAGTGGATGGACTGGCAAGCGACCGATTTGAACGCGTCTTGGCGAGCGGCTTTCCTCGGCCTCGTTCGTCGTGATCCGGCACACGCCGATCCAGACCGGATCGCGGCGGGGGTCGAGGCGTGGAACGCGAGTATGGGGATCCTTGACCACCATCTCTCCTCAACCCGAGCTTATGTGACCGGAGGAACCTTCACGTTGGCTGATGTCGTTCTCGGCTTGTCCGTAAACCGGTGGCGCATGACGCCAATGGAGCGCCCGAGCTATCCCGCCGTCGCGGCCTATCATGATCGCCTTCTCGCTCGATCCGGCTACCGAATTTACGGGGCGAATGGGATCCCTTAGCGGGATGCCAACCGCGCCTTCAATCCGAGGTTGCTGGACGATCGATGAGTGGTCGCTTCAGGAGGCACCGACCGCTCTCCGAACGCCGAGTTGGGTCGACAGCCGAAGGGCGGCTCGGGTGGTTTCTAGCCTGACCGCTTGGAGCGGAGACCGCCTCGGAGCGGACATCACCGAGGCAGGTCACGTGGCTCGGTCAGTCGCCGAACCAGGGCGTCATAGCGCGGCTGACGGTCGCTTCATCAACAGCTGTCTCGCTTGCCCAAGCCACGATCCCGTCTGGCCGTACGAGGATGGCCTGCAAGCCCAGTCCATCCTGCGCGTTCGTTGCGACATAGCTGATCTTCTTGGACTTGCGGCACGCAAAGGTCTGATGCGTGGCGCCTGGATCGAATTCCAAGAGCAAGCCTTTGCCGTCGCGCAAAAGGCTGCCGACCCTCCGTCCATCGTTCAGCACGAAATCGGGAACGCTGTGTCCTACCAACGGATGGCTGCCGCCGAGGTCGTAGCGAAGCGAGACACCCCACACCCGCTCGGCGAAGTAGGTCGCGCCATCCGGCGTCTCGATCAGGTCGCGGATGATGGCTTCAAGCGCGCGCGAGCTTCGGCTCGGCCTCATCAGCGCGACCTGGGCCCGCGACCAGTCAAGGATACGGGCGCCGACCGGATGCCGCTCGCGCTCGTAGCTGTCGAGGAGGTCCATCGGCGCATCGCCGTGGATCGTGGCGGCGAGCTTCCAGCCCAGGTTCATCGCGTCGCCGAGCCCGAGATTGAGGCCCTGTCCGCCCAGCGGGGAATGGACGTGCGCCGCGTCACCGGCCAGCAGCACCCGGCCGTTGCGATACGCGCTCGCTTGGTAGGCCCGGTCGGTCCAGGTGGTGACAAGCTCGAGCTTGGTCACCGTAACATCGGTGCCTGAGATCCTGCGCAGGACAGCCTCGACGTGTTCGCGCGTGATCGGGGCGGAGCGATGGAATGCGCCGCCGTCGAAATCGGCCATCGCGATCGTGCCGGGCGGGGTGAACAGGTACATGCCCTGCGCGGTGTACTGGCGTCCCGGCATGAGCGCGTCCGCGCCGGCCAGCTCGGCCTGGACGGAGTAGCCGGTGAACTCGGGCTCGGTGCCGGTAAAGCCGACGCCGGCCGCCTTGCGCACTGTGCTGCGGGCCCCGTCGCAGCCGACGAGCCAGCGTCCTCGAAATGATTGGCCGCCTGCCTGGACGACGACGAACTCAGCCGTCTGGGTAGAGCCTTCAACACCCCTGCCCCGCAGGACCGTGACGCCTGACGCCTCCGCTCGCGCGCTCAGGACAGCTTCGATGCCAGCCATCTCCGCAGCCAAGTTGCTGACGGCATCGGGTAGGCGATGGGTCCAGCGCGCGGTGTCGATCCGATCATGGAAGAACTGGATGCCGGCGAAGTGGCCGCCCGGACGGCGGGGTTGCTTCATCCAATGCGCCGTCCCTGACGTGGCACGGCTGGCCGCGTGAGCTTCGATCGCGTTCAACAGGCCCCGGCGATCGAGGCTTTCGATGGTCGGAACTGAGAGGCCGCGCAGTCCGAACGGGGCGTGTTTCAATGGTGAGGACGGATCACACGCCTGTTCGAGGACCAGCACGGAGCAGCCGGCAAGCGACAGCTCGCAGGCGAGGAACAGGCCCACGGGACCAGATCCGGCGATGATCGTGTCATAATGCGTCGGTGAAGTGGGCATGGTCGGGCTTCCAAGTCGATGTTCGACCGGAGCGTTTCCCGAACTCGAGACCCACGCGGACGAACGGCCGGACGCGCGAGGGCGTCGTTCGTTCGTCGTGGGGATCCGCGGCACGGGGCCAAAGACCAGAGCTTTCGTTACCGAAAGGACTTGGGCTTACCAAACCAAGTCTGCCTTTTCCGACATCGAAACGGTAGCGCGCCGGTGAACGGGATGCAACGGCTAAGCTACGCCAATCGAAGCATCGTGATGTCAGCAGGTCCGCTTCCGGGTATCGTGTCGCGTTCGCCCACCGTCTGACATGGGGCGCTTGCAGAATGGCCGTTCAGGGTGGGTTTCTGCCGTTCTGCTTTCGGCAGGCAATTGATCTGAGCGGACGTTGTCGGCAGCCGCTCACGCTTCTCGACAGATTTCTCGTGGTCCCGTCTGTCCGTTCACATCGGCTGAAGGAAATTCGGTGACAGTCAGCTCGCTCGAAGGGTCTGCCGTGCCACTAGGCCAAGGGTCGATCCCTGCACGATGATGGTGAACAGGACCACGGCGTAGGTCGCCGCTAGGATCGCGGGCTTGGCCTCACTCTCCGGGATCGAAAGTGCCAGCGCCACCGAGATGCCGCCGCGCACGCCCGCCCAGGTCAGGAACGGCACGTTGCCAAGTGAGAGGTTGCCGCCCCAGCGGAACAAGAGGACGGGCGTCGTGACCGCCACAAGGCGGGCGACGAGCACGATAGGCACTGCGCAGGCTGCAAGGACCAGCCCTGAGACCTGGAAACGCAGGACGAGCACCTCCAGGCCGATAAGGAGGAACAGGACCGAGTTCAGTACCTCGTCGACGAGCGTCCATAGGGCCGAGACGTACTTCTGGGTGGTGTCGCTCATCGCGTAGCGCGGCGCGCGCTCGCCGATCAGCAGCCCGGCGGCCACAACCGCGAGCGGGCCGCTCGCCCCGAGCTTCTGAGCGATGGCATAGGTCCCAGTAACGAGGGCCAGCGTGATCAGCACCTCCACGGGGAAGTCGTCGATGGCCTTCATCGCGCGGTAGGCGATGTAGCCGGTGACGACACCCAGCAGTACGCCGCCCCCAGCCTCGTGGAGGAGCAGCGTGGCCACCCCGCCCACGCTCGTCGCCTCGCCACCCTTGCCGGCCGCGAAGGCGACGAGCACCGTGAACAGCACGATGCCGATGCCGTCGTTGAAAAGCGCCTCACCCTGCATCTCGACTTCGAGGGCTTCCGGCACCTCCACGTTCTTCAAGGTGGCCAGCACCGCGACGGGGTCGGTCGGGCTGATCAACGCGCCGAACACCAGGGCCCAAGAAACCGGCACCGGGCTGCCGAGCGCCTGCCCCGCTGCCCAGAATGCCCCGCCGACCAAGGCGGTCGAGATGACGGTCCCGAGCAATGCGAGGGTCGCCACCGCCATAGCCCGTTCCCGGAGCGCCCGGAGGTCGAGGTTCAGGGCGCCGGCGAATAGCAGGAAGGCCAGCATGCCGTTCATGACGACGCCGGTGAAGTCGACCTGGTCTAGGACGCGGGTGAGGTCCTCGTAGAGGTGCTGCGCCGGGAAGGCGACGTCGACGAGCACAAGGGCGAGCGAGGCGAGAAGCCCCATCACGAGCAGGCCGATGCTGTGCGGCATGCGCAGGAACCGGCGGTTCAGCCAGCCGAACAGAGCCGACAGCGTCAGCAGCATCGCAGCGAGATCGAAGATCGAGATCAAAGGGTGTCCTTCCCGCCAGCGGTCAACCGGAACGCCCCATCGTGCCGGTCGTTGCCGGGCGCGAAAGGTGTCGGTCCGCAACGATGAACGCGCGCGTCAAAGCCTGGCTGGAAATCCTCGGCGACCTGTTCTGGCTTCGCCCGGCCCTCGTCGTCCTCGGCTGCATCCTGCTGGCCCAGTTCGGTGTGTGGCTGGAGACGGCCCACGTCGCCGGCTTCGACGCCTCCTCGCCGGACACGAACTGGGGTTACTCCGGCGGGGCCGAGGGTGCGCGGGCGCTGCTCAGCGCCATCGCCTCCTCGAACATCGGGGTCGCGGGCACGACCTTCTCGATCACCATCGCGGCGCTCACCCTGGCCTCCGGCCAGATGGGTCCACGACTCCTGCGCAACTTCATCCGCGACGCCCGCAACCAGACGGTGCTCGGCATCTTCCTCGGGACCTTCGCCTACGCGCTGATGGTCCTGCGCACGGTGCGGACGGTGGAGGAGGACCCGTTCGTCCCGCACCTCGCCATTACTGGCGCACTCGTCCTGGCGCTGGTCGCGGTCGGCACGCTGGTCTGGTTCGTCCACCACATCGCCACGAGCATCAACATCGAGACCGTAGTCGACGCCGTCCAGCAGGACCTCTGCCGAGCCATCGCGACCCATACCCGTGACGAACCGGGGGCTGCCCGCCCCGGAGACGCGCCAACGGGAAGGGCCGTGGCCGCGACCGGCGGCGGCTACGTCCAGGCCCTCGACGAGGACGCCTTAGCGGACTGGGCCCAGGAGCGCGGGATCACAGTCACCCTGCGGGTACGGCCCGGCGACTATGTGCCGAGCGGCTTTCCCGTCGCATTCCTGTCCGCGCCGGTCGAGGGGGGCGAAGCCGCCGTCCTCGACGCGGTGACGCTCGGCCGCCGCCCGGCCGCGCTCCAGGACCCGGAATACTCTGTCCGGCAGTTAGTCGAGATCGCGGTCCGGGCGCTCTCGCCCGGCATCAACGACCCGTTCACCGCCGGGAGCGTCGTCGACCACCTCGGCGACGCGCTGTGCCGGATCACGCCGAGGCACCTGCCGACCGGCGTGGTGTTGCGCGACGGACGCCCGGTGCTGGTCCATCCGGTGACCGACTACGACGGGCTGTGCGATGCCATGTTCCACATGATCCGGCAGAACGCGGCCGGCTCGGTCCACGTGCTCGGCCGGATGCTCGACGTGCTCGCCCGCGTTGCCGAGGTCGAGAGGCGGCCGGATCGGGTGGCGGACCTCTCCCGGCATGCCGGTCTCGTCATCGCCGCCGCCCGCCGCGACGTGGCGGACCCCTCCGACCTCGCCGACCTGGAGGATCGCTACAGCCGGCTCCGCGGCGCTGCCCCGGATGGTGGCTAATACGCGCCCTCATCAGGGATGTTCAGGATGGTGCCGCAGGCCTTGCAGTGCACGGCGTCCGGCTCGTGGCGCTGCAGACCGCAGGCGGTGCAGGGGAAGCGGACCTTGTAAGGGCGGAACACCACCTGCGCGAGGCGGAAGAACAGCGTGACGCCGCAGATCATCACGAAGACCGACAGCAGCCGGCCGGTCGGCCCGGGCAAAGTGATGTCGCCGTAGCCCTTTGTCGTGAGCGACGTGACGGTGAAGTACAGGGCGTCGACCGGTGTCTGGCTGGCCGGGTTGGAGCCGTGCTGAGTGGCGTAGACGATGCCGGTCATCGTGAAGACGAACACCACGAGGTTGGTCGCGGCCAGGATCGCGTCCTCGTTGCGGCGGAACAGCCCGCTGTCCTGCCGCAGCCGCTCCAACAGGTGGTAGGTGCGCAGCATGCGCAGCGTCCGCAGGATGCGCAGGAAGCCGACGCCCTCGACCAGCAACGGGGCGAGGAACGAGGCCACCGCCACGAGGTCCGTCCAGGTGCTCAGGTGCCGGAACTCGCGCAGCGGTGCGCGGCTGATGAGCAAGCGGGCGGCGAAGTCGAGGAGCACGCAGAGGCCAACCGCTACGTCGCAGGCGACGATCCAGGGGCTCAGCGGCAGGAACGAGGTGACGACCACAAAGGCGATGGTCGCCACATCGAACACGAGCAGGGCGTAGCGGAAGCGGTGCGCGCGTCCGGTGTCTTCCTCGTAGAGCTCGCGCAGCGTCGCGGTGAACGTCGTCATGGTCGTGGGGCCGAAAGGGGTTGGATCTCAAGAATCCCGCGTGATGCCGTACCCGGCCACCGCGCCCTCGGCATCACCCGATAGCCACGACAGCAGCATCAGTATCCCCATTCCGAGGAGGAGCACCCAGGTGAGGGCGAGGACGAGATCGGACAGACGGCCTTCGATGGCGCCGGGTCGACGCCGTGGGAACTGACGAGGCAGGATGCTTCACTAGGTTCTGTGAGGTCGGATGATGTGGCCGCGCCCCCTTCAGGCGTGGCCGGTCCCGGCTCAGCGCTGGGACGGGCGGCCCGGGGCGAACCGCAGCACCAGCGCCCCGGCGGCCATGCAGGCCAGCGAGCCGAGCAGCACGCCGACCTTGGTCTCGGCCTCAAGCTCGGGCGCGTTCGCGAAGGCGAGCAGGCCGATGAACAGGCTCATGGTGAAACCGACGCCGCACAGGAGCGAGACGCCGTAGACCTGCCGCCATCCGGCATGGGCCGGGCGCTGCGCCAGCCCGAGCTTCACGGCGGCGATGACGAGGCCGAACACGCCGACCTGCTTGCCCACGAACAGACCCAGCGCCACGCCGAGCGTCACCGGGTCGAGGAGCATCCGCGGTGTGATCCCCGCGAGCGACACGCCCGCGTTGGCGAAGCCGAAGACCGGCAGGATGAGGTAGGCCGACCAGGGATGGACGGCGTGCTCGAGGATGTGCTGCGGCGAGGTCGGGTCGTCCGGCGTACCGACGCTGAGGCGCAGGGGGATCGTCAGCGCCAACAGGACGCCGGCGATGGTCGCGTGGATGCCCGAGGTGAGCACGAATACCCAGAGGACGACGCCGAGGAGAAGGTAGGGCCACAGGCGCGCCACCCCGGCCTTGTTGAGCCCGTAGAGCACGGCGAGCGTCGCCGCGGCCCCGCCCAGCATCGGAAGCGACAGATCGGCGGTATAGAACAGGGCGATGAGCAGCACAGCGCCGAGATCGTCGATGATGGCGAGCGCCGTGAGGAAGATCTTGAGGGAGACCGACACCCGGGACCCGAGCAGCGCCAGGACGCCGAGGCCCTGGGCCGCTCCCTTGGGGGTGACGCTCGACGCCTCGGGCGCGACCGAGCCCGGAATCAGCCTCAAGCGTCAGGAGGACCGCGCCTGGGCCACCTGTCGGCGACCCTGGTCCCTGATGTACGTCACCGCCCACGGTCGGGCGCTGCCCTGCTGCATCGCGCCGTTCTCGGTGCGCCGCTATTCCAACTACACGCTGGGCGACGCCACGCAGGCCACGCTCCGCGAGATCTGGAACGGCGCGGCCTATCGCGACTTCCGGACGTCGCTCCTCTCCGACGCGCCGCCCGCCCCGTGCCGGAACTGCGGCCTGCGCTGGAGTCTCTGAGCGATGCACCCGGTCAGCATCGTCATCCCGACCCGGAACGAGGCCGAGGCGATCGGCGCGGTGATCCGCGAGATCCCGCCGCCCTACGCGGCCGACATCATCGTCGCCGACAGCGGCTCGACCGACGGGACGCAGGCCAGCGCCCGGGCCGCGGGCGCCCGGGTGATCGAAGCCGGGCGCGGCTATGGCCGGGCCTGCGCCCTCGGGGCGGCCGCGGCCGATCCGGCCTCGCGCGCCATCGTCTACCTCGACGGCGACGGCGCGGACCGCGGCGACCTGATCGGGCGGATCGCCGGGCCGGTGCTCGCCGGCAGCCAAGACCTCGTCCTCGCCTCGCGCACCCTGGGGCGCCGCGAGCCCGGATCGATGCTCTGGCACCAAGTGCTCGCCGGCCGCCTCACCGGCCTCGGCATCGGCCTGCGCTACGGCGTCCGCTACACCGACATGTGCGCCTTCCGCGCCATCGACCGCGCCGCGCTGCGGGCCCTCGACCTGCGCGAGCTGACCTGCGGCTGGAACCTCGAGATGCAGCTGCAGGCCGCGCGCGCGGGCCTGCGCATCCGCGAGGTGCCGATGCCCTATCGCCGCCGTCTGGGCGGATCCTCGAAGGTCGCGGGCGTGCTCGGTGGGACGCTGCGGGCCGCCACCCGGATCGGCGCGACCTACCTGCGCGTCGCCGCAGGGCCGGCGCGGGGCGCGTGAGGTCGGCGATGGCGCTCGAGGACGACGCCGGACCGGGCCTGTGGGCCGCCCCCCGGATGGAAAAGCCCGGCCCCGACACGCGGCAGGATCACGGGATCGCCCCGGCGCGCGCGTTCGCGTTGGCAGCGTATCTCGACCGCTGGTCGGGCAGCGCGCACCACGCCCTCGCCGCCTCGGATTCGGAACCGCTGACGCTCGCCGCGTTGCTGCGCCTCGCCGGCCCGGAGGATCGTCGGCGCTGGCGGAGAGCCGATCTCGGCTACGCCGACCCGCGCGGCGCCGCCTGGCTGCGCGCCACCGTCGCCGCCCGCTACCGCCGGCTCGAGGCGGACGACGTGCTGATCAGTGCCGGCGCGCAGGAAGCGGTGACCTGCGTGCTGAGCGCGCTGCTCGGTCCGGCCGACCACGCGGTGGTGGTGGTGCCGATCTACCAGCCCTCGGAACTCGTCGTGACCCGCCTGTGCGCGGCCGATGGCGTCGCGCTCCGCCCGGATCGGAACTGGCCCCTCGGTCTCGACCGCCTCGCGGCGGCCATCCGGCCCAACACGCGGCTGGTGCTGATGAACTTCCCCAACAGCCCGACCGGTGCGGCGCTGGATCGAGCGACCCTGGACGGCCTGATCGACCTCTGCCGCCGACACGGGCTGTGGCTCGTCAACGACGAGGTCTACCGCCAGACGGACCGCGACCCGGAGCGCGCCGTCCCGCCCGTCGTCGACCTGTACGAGCGCGGGATCTCCATCAACGGGCTGTCGAAGGGGTTCGGACTTCCGGGCCTGCGCGTCGGCTGGACCGCCTGTCGCGACCGCGGGCTGCTCGACCGCATCCTCGCGGCCAAGAATCTGCTGTCGAGCTGCCTCGCGCGGCCGAGCGAGATCTTGGCGCAGGTCGCGCTGCAGGCCGAGCCGCACCTGACCCGCCGCGCACGCGGGATCGGGCAACGCAACCTTCACCGCCTGCGGGCGCTCCTCGACCGCCATCCGGACCTGTTCAATCCGGACGAGCCGAGGAACCTCGCCTTCGCCTGTCCCCGCTCCCGCGGGCGGGAGGGGGCGACCGCCTTCGCGCGGACCCTGGCGTCCGAGGACGGCGTCCTCGTGCTGCCCTCCGTCCTGTGGTACTCTGGGCTGGCGTCGATCCCCACGGACCGCCTGCGCCTCGGCCGCGTCGGCAGCGGTGCGGCGCTCGGGATCCTCGCGGATCACCTGCTGCGGCGCGCCGGCCGATGAGCACCGAACGCCTCGACATCTGCGGTCTTGAGCCTGTCCCGGCCGCCCTGACCCCGGGGCGCCCGGAGATCCCGTTCCTGGCCGACCTCGACGGCGAGGCCGCCGACGCGGTCCGGGTGCGGATGACCTCGGTCGCCGTCGCCGGGGGACAGACGCTGTTCGAGGAGGGGGACGAGGCCGACGCGCTCTACACGCTGGTCAGCGGCGCGATCGGCCTCTCGACCCGCGACCCGCGCGACGGCGGCGTGCGCCGCCTCATCCGCCTCGCCCCGCCCGACACCGTGGGCGAGCTCGCCCTGCTCACCGGCGAGCCCCGCTCGATCACCGCGACGGCCCTGCGCGACACGCACCTCCTGCGGCTCTCCCGAGACGCGTTCGCGGACCTGATCGCCGCCCATCCCGGGACGCTGCTCTACTTCGCCCGGATCCTGGCCGCCCGGCTGCGCATCGCCCATACGGGCGTGACCCTGCGCCACGCGCCGCGGAGCTTCGCCGTCCTGGCGGTGACCGAGGGCCGCACGGCGACGGCCTTCGGCGAGCGGCTGGCGCGGGCGCTCGATGCCGCGCTGCCGGGGCGGACCGGCTGCCTGTCCGAATGGCCGCCGGGAGCCGACGAGGCGTGGTTCCACCGCTACGAGCAGGGGCACGACCGCACGGTCTTCGTCGCCCATCAGATCGACTGCCCCTGGTGCCAGCTCTGCCTGCGCCACGCCGACCACGTCCTGCTGCTGGCCGAGCCCGGCGCGCCGCCGCGGCCGGGCGCGGCGGCTTACTTGGCCGCGATCCGCTCACCCTGGATCCGCATGGACCTCGCGGTGGCGCAGACCGCCGAGGCGCGCCTGCCGCGCCCCCTGCATCCGGACGTCGCCGCGCTTCCCTTCTCCCTGCGGCTCCAGGTCCGTGCGAACCACGATGGCGACTTCGCCCGGCTCGCCCGGATCGCGTCCGGCCATGCCCGCGCCCTCGTCCTCGGCGGCGGCGGGGCCCGCGGCCTCGCCCATCTCGGCGTCCTGCGGGCGCTCGGCGAGGCCGGGCTCGACATCGACCTCGTCGGCGGCACCAGCATGGGCTCGATCCTGGCCGCCAGCGTCGCTCTGGACTGGAGCCTCGACGCGATCGAGACCCACACGGTCGCATCGTTCGTCGGACGCAACCCCCTCGACGACTACACCCTGCCGTTCCACGCCCTGACGCGCGGAGCCAAGGTGGATGCGGGACTGGCAGCCCGGTTCGGGGATGCGCGGGTCGAGGATCTCTGGCGCCCGTTCTTCTGCGTGTCCTCGAACCTCACCACCGGCACCGCAATGGTCCATTGGGCGGGCCCGCTCGACCGGGCGATCCGGGCCAGCATCGCCATTCCCGGCCTGCTGCCCCCGGTGGCGAGCGCGGACGGCATCCTCGTGGATGGCGGCATGATGAACAATCTGCCCGCCGACGTGATGGCCGATCTCGACCGCGGGCCGGTCCTCGCCGTGGATGTCGGCAGCGACGCCGCCTTCCAGGTCATGCCGCGGCAAGGCCGGGGCGCGCAGGCGTTCCGGCGCGTCCTCGGCATCTCGGACCACCTCCCCGGCATCGCCCACCTGCTCCTGCGCTCGGCCATGGTGTCGAGCGACGCCCAGACCATGGCGGCCGTCACCCGCGCCGCCGTCCTGCTCAAGCCCGCTTTGGCCGGCGTCGACCTTCGGGCTTGGTCGAGCTTCGAGACGACGGCAGAGCTCGGCTATCGCTGCGCCCGGGAAGCGCTGGACTCGGGCCGCCTGCGAGCCTGGACATGAGCCGACCTGGGATTCGCGCCATCGTGGCTTCCACCTCACCGATCACCCGCACCCACACCCGGAGCCCGGGCATGCGCGTCGTCGTCGATCTCAACCGCTGCCAGGGCTACGCCCAATGCTGCTACGCCGCCCCGGACCATTTCGAGGTCCGGGGTCACGAGATCCTGTTTTACGATCCGGCGCCGCCGGAGGCGGAGCGGGCGCAGATCGAGCGGGCGCAGCGGGCCTGCCCCGTCCGGGCCATCGCGGTCGAGCCCGCCGGACTCGCCGAGGGGGACGAACCGTGATGGACGGACAGCGGCCGGGCCTCGTCGTGGTGGGCGCCTCCCTCGCCGGACCGCGCGGGGCGGAGGCGCTGCGGGATGGCGGCTATGACGGGCCACTGACTGTGGTGGGGGACGAGCCGCACCGGCCCTACGACCGGTCGCCCCTGTCCAAGCACGTCCTCGCGGGCGAGCTTCCCCCGGAGGCGACCGCGCTGCCGCAGCTGGCCCGTCTGCGGACGCAGTGGCGGCTCGGCCAGCCGGCCGTCGCCCTCGATCGGGAGCGCCGGGTGCTGGGCCTCGCCGACGGCGCGACGCTGCCTTGAAACACTCCTGATCGCCACCGGCGCCTGGGCTCGGACATGGCCCGGGGCGGGCGCCGATCTCGCGGGGATCTTGACGATCCGGACCCTGGAGGATGCCCGCGCCCTGCGGACCGCGCTGGCGCGTCGGCCGAGCCGCGTCCTGATCGTCGGTGCCGGCCTGATCGGCTGCGAAGCCGCCTCCTGCTGCCGGGATCTCGACCTGACGGTGACCCTCGTCGACCCCAATCCGACGCCGCTCGCCCGTCTGCTCGGCACCGCGACCGGGCCACGCTCGCCGGGCGGATGCGGGCGGCCGGCGCGGATTTCCGCCCCGACACCAAGGTGCAGGCCTTCTCGGGCGATGCGGGACAGGTGCGCCGCGCCCAGCTGCTCGGCGGCGCGGAGATCGCGGCAGACCTCGTCATCATCGCGCTCGGCGCGACGCGGGACACGGGCTGGCTCGCCGCAGCCGGCCTGGTGGCCGACCCGGGCCGTCTGACCTGCGACGCGGCCTGCCGCGCCGTGGCCGGGACCGGGGAGCACGATGGAGCCCGATCCCGCGATCTATGCGGCCGGCGACGTCGCGCGCTGGCCGAACCCGCTCATCGGCGGACGCTTGGCGACGTAGTCGGCCGAGTCGGGGACGGGCTATAACCGCACGCGGATCGCGTTCGTCCATGGACGCTACAGTGGTGGCGCCGACTTCGGGTACGACGCTCCGTTCGTGCGAAACATATGGTCAAGCCGGAGCGTCCGGACGAAGGATGAGCTTCGGCGCAGCGACGCGGCTCGCATCCATGTCGGCGAAGGCAGCCGCGCCCGCGGCGAGCGGGCGCTCCTCGACCCAGTCGAGGGGACCCAGCCGGCCATCCGCGAGGACCTCGACCACGTCGCGGAACTCCTGCATCGTGTAGCAGTAGCTGCCCGAGACCACGATCTCCTGGAGCGTGATCTTGCGAACGTCCAGCCCCCGCTCGCCGGGCAGGAGCCCGATGTGCACGATGACCGCCCCCGGCCGGGCGAGCTGGCTCGCCTTGGCCCGCGTCGCGTCGCTGCCGACGGCATCGAGGATCAGGTCGGCGCTGTCGGGACCCGGACCCTCGGGATCGTCGGGCGCCCGGCAGCGGGCCGTAGGGAGGCCGCGCGCGGCTTCGGTGCGCCGCTCGGGATTCGGCTCGATGATCACGACCTCGCCCGCCCCCTGCATGGCCAGGACCAGACCCGACCCGAAACCGATCGCGCCGCCGCCCAGTACCACGCACCGCGCGCCCGCGAGAGGGCGCCCGAGAAGCCGCGCCCCCTGGTTGACGGCGTGGTAGGCGACGGCCAGCGGCTCGGCGAGGGCCGCGTGCGTGGTCGACAGCGCGTCCGGGATCGGTACGAGGCTCTTCTCGGGCACGCAGACGTAGTCCGCGAAGGCCCCAGGGCGCGGGGGCATCGAGAGGATCTGCCGGCTCGGGCACAGGTGCGTGCGCCCGGATTCGCACGCCGGGCAACGTCCGCAGGTGACCAGCGGATTCACCGCCACGCGGGTGCCGGCCCGCGGCCCCTCCGCGACCCGTCCGGCGGCCTCGTGGCCGAGGATCAGCGGGGCGGGGCGCCGGGCATCGTGACCGTGAAAGGCGTGCATGTCCGAACCGCAGATGCCGACCGCCTCGACCCGCACCAGCACCTCGCCGGGTCCCGGCACGGGAACCGGCACGTCGTCGACAATCAGCGCGTTCGGCCCGGTGTAGATCAGCGCTCTCATCGCGGGGCCTCGGACAGGCAGGCGTTCATTTGGCGGTGAATCCCCCGTCGACCGGCAGCGTCTGCCCGGTGACGTAGGCGGAGGCCTCGGAGGCGAGGAACACCGCCGCGCCGTAGAGGTCGGTGAGTTCGCCGTTGCGGCCGCAGGCCGTCTGGGCGGCGTTGCGGGCGGCGCGCTCGGCATCGGCGAACACCGCCTGCGTCAGCGGCGTCGGGAAGAAGCCGGGCGCGATCGCGTTGCAGGTGACGCCGCGGGTCGACCACGCTTCCGCGACGGCGCGCGTGAGCTGCACCACCGCGCCCTTGGCGGCGCCGTAGGGCGCGGAGTCCGGGAAGGCCCGGTAGGATTGCAGGGAGGCGACGTTGATGATCCGCCCGTATCCGCGGTCAGCCATCCCCGGCGCGAGGGCCTGGGTCAGGAGGAAGGGCGCGCGCACGTGCAGGGCCATGTGCCGGTCGAAGGCCTCGGCCGTCACGGCCGCGAAGGGTTGGCGCAGGTTCATCCCCGCGGCGTTCACGAGGATGTCGACCGGCCGGCCGTCGAGCCGCGCGACGAGGTCGGCGATGGCGGCGGCCTCCGCGAGATCGGCGGGCAGAACCTCGCTGGCGATCGCCTCCGCTCGCAGGTCCTCGGCCGCCGCCGCGAGGTCGGCCTCGCGGCGGGCGGTCAGGATCAGCCCGGCCCCGGCGAGGCCCAGCGCGCGGGCCAGCGCCAGCCCGAGCCCGGAATTGCCCCCCGTCACCAGGGCCGTCCGCCCGGTCAGGTCGAACAGGCGTGTCAGGCGGAAGGTCATGCGGTCACCGCCTCGCCGAGATCCAGGCCGTGGCCGGGGAAGTACTTTGCCAGCCGGTGGTCGGCCGTGCGGGCATGGGCCTCCATACCCTCCAGGCGCGAGATCCGGGCCGTGGCCTGGGCAATGGTCTTGCAGGCCTCCCGGTCCATGCGCTGCCACGTCAGCGGCCGCAGGAACTTGTGCACGGACAGCCCGGCGGAATACCGGGCGGCGTACTTGGTCGGGAGGATGTGGTTCGGGCCGGAGGTCTTGTCGCCGAAGGCGACCGTAGTCTCCTCGCCGAGGAACAGCGAACCGTAATTGCTGAGCTGCGCGAGCCACCAGTCGAGGTCGGCGGCGTGGACCTCCAGATGCTCGCTCGCGTAGCGGTCGGAGACGGCGACGATTTCCTCCCGGCTCCCGCACACCACCACCTCGCCGTAGTCGCGCCACGCGGCGGCGGCGGCGTCCCGTGCCGTGGGCGGCAGGGCGTCGATCAGCGCCGGCATCCGCGCGATCACGTCGTCCGCGAGGGCACGCGAGGTGGTGAACAGCCAGGCCGGGCTCTCGTGCCCGTGCTCGGCCTGGCCGACGAGGTCCGAGGCCACGAGGGCCGGGTCGGCGGTCTCGTCGGCGATGATCCCGACCTCGGAGGGACCCGCGAAGACGTCGATCCCGACGCGGCCGAACAGCATCCGCTTGGCTTCGGCTACGAACTTGTTGCCGGGCCCGACGATGATGTCGGCGGGCTTGCCGGTGAACAGCCCGAAGGCCATCGCGGCGATCGCCTGGACGCCACCCAGCGTCATGATCACGTCGGCGCCGGCCACCTGCATCGCGTAGAGCACGTAGGGGTGGATGCCCTCGCCGCGGAAGGGCGTCGAGCAGGCCACGACCGTCGGCACGCCCGCCGCCTTGGCGGTGGCCACCGACATGTAGGCCGAGGCGATGTGGGCGTAGCGCCCGGTGGGCACGTAGCACCCCGCGACGTTGCAGGGGACGAGCTTCTGGCCGGTGACGAGGCCCGGAACCAGCTCGACCGAGAAGTCCTGAACGCTGTCGCGCTGGGCCTCGGCGAAGCGCCGCACCTGCCCCGCCGCGAAGGCGATGTCCTCTTTGACGCGCTCGGGAATGTCCTTCGTGCGCCGGGCGATCTCCTCGGGGGTCACGACGATCTCGCCGGTCCAGCGGTCGAGGGAGCGGGCGTAGTCCCGGACCGCCTCCTCGCCCCGCGCCTCGATGGCGGCGAGCATCTCCGTCACGACCTGCCGCGCCGCGTCGGTCTCGGTCTCAGGCGTCTTGGTCGCCCGCTTCGCGTAGTCGATCGTCATGATCCCTGCCTCTTTACGGATAGTGCGAATGAATGCAGACGGCGTCTCTCGGGAGCGTGAAGTCCCGGCCCGCCCGGGCGCCGGCCGGGAGCCCTGCCGGCGCGGCGAGGCGACCGCGCGCTCAGTGCGGGGCTGCGGCCCCGTCGAACTCCGTGGCGAAGGCCCGGAGCTTCGGATCGGCCGCGACGCGCTTCATGAAGGCGTCGTCGATGTATCCCTTGGCATCGGGCGCCTGCGCGATCGTGCCGACCTCGGCCATGAACGCGCCGATCCGCGAGAACCAGCCGTCGACCTGCGAGGGGCCGTCCGCGCGCGCCATCGCCTTGAGCTGCGCGTCGAGGGCGTAGGTCGGGCGCAGCGCGAATTCCTGGTCGATGGCGTGGTCGGACGCCTCGACGCCGCCCTCGGCGTAGAAGCGCTTGGCCATGTCGTGCGCGTCCTTGGGATTCGCCTTGGCCCAGCCCCAGCCCCGGAGATAGACCGCGAGGAACTTGGCGACCGCGTCCGGATGCGCCTTGGCGAAGTCGGCGCGGGTGATCAGGGCGCCGGGCACCATGGCGTCGGCGTCGGCCCCGCTGCACAGGACCTGCGCGCTGGCCTTCTCCTCCAGCGTGTAGGTGTTCGGGGCCCAGACGCCGACCACCTCGCCCGCGTCGGCGATCATCGCCGAGATGATCTGCGCCTGTCCGAGGTTGACGAAGCGCATCTCGCGCGGGCCGAGGCCCCACTTCCGGAGGCAGGCGCGGGCGGCGTAATCGGCGGTGGAGTTGGTGGTGACGAGGAGCTTCTGTCCGGCCAGCTGCTTGGGATCCTTGAGGATCGCGTCGTGCCGTGCGGCGCGCACCATCAGCGCATTGGTCTTCGATTCGTCGTTGGTGAGGCCGATCGTCAGCAGGCCGAAGCGCGCCGCGCCGAGGATCGCCGGCACGGAACCGGTCCCGCCGACATCCCAGGACCCCGCCTGCGCGGCGGCGACCTGGGGCGCGCCGGCCGGGAAGACCGCGAAGGTCGGCTCCAGGCCGACCTCCTTCCACCAGCCCTTCTGTGTGGCGATGTAGAAGGGCAGCGCCCAGTAGAGCGACGGCTGATAGGACACGCCGATCCGCTCGGGCTCCGCGGCCTTCGCCGGGTGGGCCGGCGCGACCGCCGGCGCCAGCGCCAGGGCGCCGGCCAGGAGCCATGCCCGCCGCTGGCCGCCCCGGCATCCGTTGCCTCGAATCTCGGTCATGTCGCCTCTCCCTCGGATCGCGGACCGCCGGCTCACCGGCCGGCCGCCTTCTCGTCGCGCAGCGATTTCCAGATGTGCGTCCGCAGGTGGACGAACGATTCGAGGTCCATCACGTCCTCGATGCGGGCGTGCTCCTCCCAGCGTTCGGCCTCGCGGACCGCCTTGACGTCGATCATCTCCTTGATGCGCCCCGGGCGCCTGGTCATGACCGCGACCCGGTCGGCGAGGTAGACCGCCTCCTCGACTCCGTGGGTGATGAACAGGACGGTGCGCGGGTTCCTGCGCGCGAGGCGGACCAGCTCCTCCTGCATCACCACGCGGGTCTGCGCGTCGAGGGCGCCGAAGGGCTCGTCCATCAGGAGCACCTCGGGCTCGAGGACGTAGGCGCGGGCGATGGCGACGCGCTGCTGCATGCCGCCGGAGAGCTGGTGCGGGTAGGCGTCGGCGTGGCTCGAAAGGCCGATCATGTCGATCGCCGCGGCGACCCGCTCCTGGCGCTCGGCGGCGGGCATGCCCTTGTTGCGGAGCCCGAACGCGATGTTCTGCGTGACGGTCTTCCACGGGAACAGCGCGAACTGCTGGAACACCACGGCGCGGTCGGGCCCCGGCTCGGTGACCGGCTGTCCGCCGACGGTGATCCGGCCGCCGGTCGGAGCCTCGAACCCGGCCACGAGGCGCAGGCAGGTCGTCTTGCCGCAACCCGAGGCGCCGACGATGGCCACGAACTCGCGGTCGGCTACCGTGAGGTCGACGCCGTCGAGCGCCTTGACGTTGCTGCCGAAGCTCTTCTCGACCCGCTCGAACCGGATTGCGCTCATCGGATCCCCTCAAGCCTGTCCGTGATGCCGGCGGAGGCGGGTCTCGAGCGCGCGCAGCGCGACGTCGATGACCACGCCGACGAGGCCGATCGCGACCATTCCGACCATCACGGTCGCGGTCGAGACGGCGCCCTGGGCCTGCACCATCATGTAGCCGACCCCCGTCGAGGCCACGATCAGCTCGGCACCGACCAGGGATTGCCACCCCAGGCCCGCGCTGATGCGCAGGCCGGCGACGATCGAGGGCAGCGCGGCGGGCAGGAGCACCTCGGCGATCATCCGATAGCCCGGCGTTCCGAGCATCTCGGCGGCCTCCAGCAGGCGCGCGTCGACGTAGCGGGCGCCGCGATAGGCGTTGATCAGGCAGGGCGGAAAGGCGCCCGCGAAGATGATCAGGATCGGGCCGCCGATCCCGGTGCCGAACCAGAGGGCGGCGAAGGGAACCCAGGCGATCGGCGCGATGAAGCGCAGCCCGTCGAAGATCGGCGTGACGATGTCGTCGAGGAGGCGCGACCACCCCATCATCAGGCCGAGCGGCACGCCGACCGCGGCGGCGAGCAGGTAGCCGATCAGGAAGCGCTGCAGGCTGGAGGCTACATGGGCGGGGAGCGTGCCCCCCGCGAAGGGCCGCTCGGTCAGGGTCGCGAAGCGCTCCGCCACGGCGACCGGTCCCGGCAGGAACAGCGGCGAGACGAGGCCGGAGCGGGACAGGGCGGCCCAGAAGCCGAGAAAGGCCAGGGTGCCGATCGCGCCGAGGGCGAGGCTGCGGTGCAGCGGGAGCGGCTGGCGGGAGGCGATCATGCCGCTCCCCGCAGCTGTGCCCAGCCGATCGCCCGGCGCTCGGCCATTCCCAGAAGCGCGGTGCTTCCCGCACCCAGGATGCCCACGGCCGCCATGCCGACGAGGATCATGCCCGGGTAGAGGTCCTGCTGGGCGACGTTCAGGACATAGCCGAGCCCCGCGAGCGAGCCGACGAGCTCGGCGGCGACCAGGGTGGTCCAGCTTGCCTGGAGCGCCAGTCGCAGCCCCGTGAAGATCATCGGCGCCGCCGCCGGCGCCAGCACGTCCGTGACGAAGCGCAGTCGCGGGGTGCCGAGCATCTGCGCCGCCTCGACGATCTGCGGCGGCACGCCCCGCACGCCGGCCTGGGTGCTGATCACCGCCGGAGGCAGCGCCGCGATGACGATGACCATCACTTTGGCCCCGTCGCCCAGGCCGAGCCACAGGATGGCGAGCGGGATCCAGGCGAGCGGCGGGATCGGGCGCAGCAGCAGGAAGATCGGGTTGATGAGGGCCTCGGCCGTGCGGTTCCAGCCCATCAGCAGGCCGAGCGGCACGCCCAGCGTCACCGAGACAACGAAGCCCAGGGCAACGAGCCGGAGCGAGTGCAGGACGTGGACGAGGAGCGTCGTATCGGGATAGCCGCGAACGAAGGCTTGGACCGCCGCCGTCTCCACGTCGCCGGGCGCCGGAAACCGCCCTGCCGAGATCAGGCCGAGGCCGGTGGTCACGACGTACCAGAGGACGGCGATGACGACGAGCGTCGCCATGCCGACGCACATGCGGCGGCTGAACTTCACGGCGTTTCCTCGCGCTGCGATGGCCAGCTTGTCGCGACTCACCGCATGAGCATTCAATGAATGCGCTTTCATTTTGTGCTTCGCTACCGAATTGTCAACCGCCGGTGGTCATTATCGGTCATCATCGCAGCGTCAGCTCGACGCTAGTTGCGCATATTTCACTGCGGCTGTTGCGTTTATTTGAACGCGCATTCATCACTGGGGCTGGGATCTGATCCAGAGCTTCTTGCCGTGAAACGTCAGCAGCGCGCGACATTGCAGGCGGTGGCCCAGCGGGCAGGCGTTTCGCCTGCGACCGCTTCGCGCGCGATGGCGGGTGCTGCGATCGTCCATCCCGATACGATTCGCCGGGTGCGCGCAGCGGCCGAGTCGCTCGGCTACCTGCCGGGCGGACCGGCCCAAGCTCTCGCATCCGGAAGGACGCATACGATCGGAGCGATTATCCCGACGCTCGACCACTCGATCTTCGCGCGCGCGATCCAGGCGCTGCAGACGACCCTGGCCCGCAACGGCTATCAGCTTCTGATCGCAGCGCACGAATACTCGGCCGTCGAGGAAGCCGCGCTTGTCAGATCCATGCTCGGTCGCGGCGTCGATGCCCTGATGCTGGTCGGCGCGGACCATCTGCCCGAGACCTGGGCCCTCGTCACCGAGGCGCCGATCCCGGTGGTGCTGACGTGGTCGTTTGATGACCGGCTCGACTCGATCGGCTTCGACAACGCGCAGGCCGGCTATCTCGCGGCCCGGCACCTGCTCGCCAAGGGCCACCGTCGGTTCGGCATGGTCTCAGGCTTCACCCAGGCCAACGATCGCGCGCGCCTGCGCATCGACGGCGTGAGGCGGGCACTCGCGGCGGAGGGTCTCGAGTTCTCGAGCGCCCGCGTCTCGCAGCAGCCCTTCTCGCTCGCCGGCGGCCGGGCCGGTCTCCTGCAACTCCTGGCCCTCGCCGAACCCCCGACGGCGGTTGTGTGCGGGAACGATCTTCTCGCCGTCGGCGTGCTTCTCGAGGCCGAACAACGCGGCCTGACCGTTCCCCGCGACCTGTCGGTCGTCGGGATCGACGATCTCGAGATCGCCAGCCATATCGCGCCGTCCCTCACGACGATTCATCTTCCGACCGAGGAACTCGGCCGAGAAGTCGCCGAGCATCTCCTAGCCCGCCTGCGCGGGGAACTCCGCGCGAGCCGAACGGAGATGCCGATCGAGCTGATCGAGCGTCGTTCGTCTGGACCGCTGCTGATGCCCGCTGACCAGCCGGTCGCGGGGCATCGGCGCGGCGTCAAGTGATCGACTCGATCGAACCAAGTCGCAGTCATCGGATGCTGTGGAGCGCGCCGTCGCGATGGCAAAGCAGGCAAACAATCTCGATTGCTCACACTTCATCTCGATGTCAGCGAGGACATGACGAGCATATATACAACAAATAGATGGTATGCGATCAGTGATAAGAGATCCGTTGTGCGGTAGCGATCCGTTATCGGCTGTGCATCGACGCATCTGTGCGAGCTGGGTCGGGCAAAGCAGAAAAGTGAGAAGTTTGTCGGCTTTTCCGGCTTCTTTCTCCGGATTTGACAGGCGGCTGGAGGCGAAGATTAATTGCTTCGGTGGGCGCCTGCGAATGACTGGGTCGGGTGGGTTCGAGACGGTCTGCTCTCGACTGGCATAGACATGGAACCGGACGTGCCGCGACGCTTCTTGATACGCGAGCCTATTGGCAAAACATTCATCAGCGAGGGCCAGAAATTAATTCAAGGACTGCCAATTGTATCTTTTCTCGAAGCTGTCCAATAAGTAGAAGACGTGCGGTCTTCGATAGTCAAATTCGGGAACGTGATCGCGAAACGGCAACCACCCTTTTCCGACGTGCGAACATTCACGCTTGCGGCGTGAATCTTGGCGATGGCGGCGACCAGGCTGAGGCCAAGTCCGTTGCCGGGGGTCTGGCGGGACAGCTCGGCGCGGTAGAAGCGGCGGAAGACCTTCTCATGCTCGCTCGCCGGCAGGCCCGGGCCGGTATCCTCCACGGCCACCTCGATCGCTTGGCCGGTCCAGGCGACTGCGACCCGGACAGTCCCTCCGGGGGGCGTGAACTTCACGGCGTTGTCGATGAGGTTCGACAGAGCCTCGAAGCAGAGGTCCCGATCGCCGTGGACGGTGAAAGGTCCCACCGCCGAGAGGACGAGCCGGACGCCGCTCTCTTCAGCCTCGGGCTCGAAGAAGTCGACCGCCGCAGCGGCGACCTCCCCAAGGTCGACCGGCGCGAAGGCAGTCCTGCGGCCCTCCTCCATCGCGCCGATCCTCAGCACGGCCGTCACCATCGCGAGTGTCTGGTCGATCCAGGCGAGGCCCTGATCGATCGCCTCGTGGAACTCCGCGACCGTTCGCGCCTGTGTCCGGCTGCGCTCCAGCCGGGCCCGCAGGCGGGTTAACGGCGTGCGCAGGTCGTGGGCAACCGCGTCGCCGACGCTGCGGACTTCGCCCATGAGTTGCTCGATCTCGTCGAGCATGCGGTTCACGTTCCCGGCGAGGCGGTCGAACTCGTCGCCTCGGCCTCCGACCGGCAGGCGCTTGCCGAGGTTGCCGCGCATCACCTCGGTGAGCGCCACCTCGGTGGCGGCGAGGCGCCTGCGACCCCGGCGGGCGAGGACGAGGCCGCCGATCCCGGAGAGCGCCAGCATCGGCAGCAGGCCGAGGCCGAGCGCCCGCAGGGTCGTGACGCGCACCCGGTCTATGTCGTCCGTGTCGTGGGCGATCACCACCGTGCCGCCGCCGGGCAGCGCCAGGGCCGCAGCCCAGATCTCGTCGGCGAGGCTGCGACCCCCGACCTCCACCGTGGCGTTCACCCGGTAGGCGTCCCCGTCCCGCGGCAGACCCTTCGGCATCGCATCGAGGTTGCCCGCGCGGCGGACGCCGTCCGGCGCGAAGAGGCCACCGTAGTGCCGGGCATGCGGATCCATGGCGGTCCAGGTATCGACCCGCAAAGCCGTGGCGGTGGGGTCGGCGGCGGCCGCGCGGACTTCCAGCCGCAGGGTCTCGGCGAGTTCCTCCCGCAGGTAGGACGCCGTCTGCCAGTAGATGAAGGCGAACATCGTCAGCGCGAGGAGCACCGACCACAGGGCGATCCCCACCGCCCACCGCAGGGTGGTCGAGCGCAGGAGGTCAGTCATCGGGCGTGAGGGTGAAGCCGACGCCGCGGACGTTCTGGATGAGGGGCGCCTCACCGGCCGCCTCCAGCTTGCGGCGCAGGCGGCCGAGATGGACGTCGATGAGGTTCGATTTCGGGGTGAACCGGTAGTTCCAGACCTCCTCGAACAGCATCGCCCGTGTGACGATCCGGCCGGGCGAGCGCATCAGGTAGGCGAGCAACTTAAGTTCGCGGGGCAGGAGGTCGAGGTCCCGGGGGCCGCGCCGGCCCGTCCCGGCGATCAGGTCGATCTCGAGGCTGCCGACCCGCAGCAGCGTCTCGCGGGTATCGACCGGGCGGCGGAGCAGCGCCTCGATCCGTGCGGCGAGTTCGCCGAGCGCGAAGGGCTTGGCGAGGTAGTCGTCGCCACCGGCCCGGAGGCCGCGGATGCGCTCGTCGACGTCGCCGAGCGCGCTCAGGACGAGGGCCGGTGTCCGGTCGCCGTCTCGGCGCAGGTCCTGCAGCACGCCGAGCCCGTCCTGGCCCGGCAGCATCCGGTCGAGGATGATCGCGTCCCAGCCGCCCTCCCGCGCCGACCGGGCGCCGTCCGGCCCGGTCGTGGCCCAGGCGACCTCGTGGCCGCGCCCGCGCAGGTCGTCGAGCACGTCCCCGGCCGTGTCCCCGTCGTCCTCGATCAGCAGCAGCCTCGCCACGTGAACCCGGTCCTCCCGCGCTGCCAGTGTGTCGCATGTCGGGCCTGCGGTCTGCGCGAGGAAGCGACTGTGAACCAGAATTTAGTGGCACCCCATCGGCTTCGGCCAACTTATTAGAATGACTCTAGCGCGCACCTCGGCCCCTGCTCGGCTGGGCGCGATCCTCAGCGGGCTCTTCCGATGCTGTTCCTGCTCCGCGGCTTCCCCGCATCCGCCGCGATCCCCCGCCGCTGAGGGAGCACAGACATGCCCCGGAAGCGGCGGCCCCGCCGCCTCATCAACCGTTATGCCCAGAGCCGGCTCTACGACGTCGAGACCCGGACCTATGTCTCCGTCGAGCGACTGCGGGAATGGCGCGGCGAGGGCTTCGAGGTTGTGATCCGCGAGGTCGAGACCGGGCGCTTCGTCAGCGACGAGGTGCTCCCCACCGGCTTCGACGCATGAACCTCATCCTCACCCGCTCGGCGTGCGGCCCGACCGGTCGGCGAGCCGCCTGTCCATGTCGCTGAACGCCGAAGCGTCCGCGCACCCCACGGAGGTCTCCGAGGCACCCGAGACCGATGGCTTCGGACGCGGGGATGCCTCCGCGCCGGCTCCGATCGTGAGCCGGAGCCGCGCCCCGCGAGTGCTGCTCATCCTGGCGGTGCTGGCCGCCGTGGCCTTCGCGGGATGGACCTATCGCGGCCCTTTCCTCGCCGGCCTTGGCCTCGCCCCGCCCGCGGTCCCCGAGGCGAAGGCGGACCGTTCCGACGACGCCCCGGCGAACCCCGATCTCGTCACCCTCGACGGGGCGGGGCAGACGCGGATCGGCTTGGCCTTCGGCACGGCGGAGACCCGCCGGATCGTGCTCCCGGTGCGGGCTCCGGGCACAGTCGCCTTCGACGAGCGGCGGGTGACGCATCTCAAGCCGCGCACGCAGGGACGTGTGCTGAGCCTCGCCGTCCAGCCCGGGGACCGGGTGACGGCGGGGCAGACGCTCGCGACCCTCGATGCCGCCGGCCTCCTCGACGCCCGTAACGGGCTCCAGGCGGCTGAAGCCGCCCTCGGCGAGGCGCGGGCTTCCGAGGCGGTGGCAGCGCTCCAGGTGAAGCGTGGGCTGGAGCAGCTGAAATTCGGTGGCGTGGCGCAAGCCGAGGTCGAGCGGCGGCAGGTCGATCTCGCCAAGGCACAGGCGGCGGTGAAGTCTGCGCAGGCGAACGCGGAGATGTACCGGGCGCAGTACCAGCGCCTCGCCCCGGCCGAGGGCGCCGCGCCGGGCACCAGCGCCGTGGTCACGCCGATTGCCGGCGTGGTGACGAGCGTCGGCATCACCCTGGGCGAGGTGGTCGATACCGGGCGCGACGCCTTCACGGTGGCCGATCCCACCCGCGTCGTCGTGCTGGCGAACCTCTACGGGGCCGACATCTCCCGGGTGAAGGCCGGGGATGCGGTCTCGGTGGAGAGCCCGGTGCCCGGCCATCCGCCCTTCGAGGGCCATGTCCGCTCGGTCAACGCCGCCCTCGATCCGGCGACGAACACGGCTGCGGCGCGGATCGAGCTCGACAACCCGCAGGATCTCCTGCGCGCCAACCTTTTCGTCTCGGTGACGATCGCGGCCGATCTCGGTCGCGACGGCGTGACCATCCCGGCGGCGGCCGTGCAGCAGACGGACACCGGCCCCATCGCCTTCGTGCGCACGGCCCCGGACAGGTTCGAGCGGCGGGCCCTGACGCTGGGCATCCAGCGCACCGACTGGGTGGAGGTGCGCCGAGGCGTGGCGGCGGGTGAGAGTGTTGCGACCGCGGGCAGCTTCGGCCTGAAGGCCATCCTGCTGCGCAGCCTTCTCGGCTCGACGGATTGAGCGCCGGCGATGAAGAGCTGGTTCGCCATTCTGGTCCGCCGCCGCTTACTCGTGCTGATGATCGCGCTCGCCGCGGCGGCGGGCGGGATCGCCAACCTCGAAGGACTCTCGATCGACGCGGTGCCGGACATCTCGCCGAAGCAGGTGATGATCCTCACCCTCTCGCCGGGGCTCGGTCCCCTGGAGGTCGAGCGGCTCGTCACCTTTCCTGTCGAGAACGCGATGGCCGGCGCGCCGGGGCTCAACACTATCCGCTCGACGTCCCGGGCCGGCGTCTCGGCGGTCTACGTCACCTTCGACGAATCCGTGTCGGTCACAGCGGCGCGGGCGGAGGTGTTCCAGCGCCTGTCCCAGGCCAAGAGCCTGATGCCCGCCGGAGTCGGCGATCCGCAGATGGGTCCGATGGCGACCGGCCTCGGCGAGATCTACCAGTTCGAGCTGCGCGGGCCCGCCTACACGCCGATGCAGCTCAAGCGCATCCTGCAATGGACCATCGCGCCGAAGCTGAAGCTCACCTCCGGCATCGCCGACGTGAACATCTACGGCGGCCAGATGCCGACCGAGGAGGTCCGCGTCTCGGCGGACGCGCTGCGCCGCTACGGCGTGACGCTGGCCCAGGTCTACACGGCGCTCGCCGAGAACAACGCCGCCCGGGGGGGCGCCTACATCGAGCACAACGACCAGCAGGAGACGATCCGCGGCCTCGGCCTCGCCAAGGGCCCGGAGGACATCGCGAACATCGTCGTCGCGACGGGCCCCGGTGGTGTGCCGGTGACGCTCGGCACGCTGGGCACGGTGCAGGAGGCCCCCAAGGTCCGGCTCGGCGCCGTCACCCACGACGCGGAAGGCGAGACCGTCGTCGGCATCGCGATGATGCGCTACGGCGAGAATGCCAGCGCCGTGGTCGCGGAGGTGAAGAAGACGATCGCCGCCCTGCGCCAGCAACTGCCGCCGGGGGTCGAGATCGTCCCGTTCTACGACCGCAGTGCGCTGGTGGACCGTACGATCCGCACGGTGGAGCACAACCTCCTCGAGGGGGCGGTGCTGGTGATCGTGGTGCTGCTCCTGCTGCTCGGCAACCTGCGCGCAGGGCTGATCGTCGCCGCCGCGATCCCGCTCTCGATGCTGACGGCGTTCGCCGGGATGCGGCTGCTCGGCCTGTCGGGCAACCTGATGAGCCTCGGGGCGATCGATTTCGGGCTGATCGTCGACGGCGCCGTCGTGATGATCGAGAACGTGCTCCGCGCCCGGGGCGAGCACCCGGACCGCCCGGCCCACGACCTGATCCGCGACGCCGCCGCCGAGGTGGCCCGCCCTGTGATCTTCGCGGTGGCAATCATCATCATCGTGTACGTCCCGATCCTCGCTCTGGAGGGTGTGGCCGGCAAGATGTTCGCCCCGATGGCGCTCACGGTGATCCTGGCGCTCGCCTCGGCGCTCGTCGTCACCCTGATCCTGATGCCGGCGCTCGCGGCGGTCTTTCTCGCCGGGCGCGGTGTCAATGAGCGCGAGACGCGCCTCGTCCACGCGGTGCGGGGTGTCTACACGCCGGTGCTGCGCTGGGCCGAGCGGCACGCGTTCGTCACCGTGCTCACGACGGTTGCCCTGTTCGCCGGCTCCTGCGCGATGGCCACGCGGCTCGGCGGCGAGTTCCTGCCGAAGCTGTCGGAGGGCTCGATCGTCATCACCTCCGAGAAGCTGCCCGGCATCGCGCTGAACGCCTCGCTCGCCACCGTCACCCGCATCGAGCGGGTGCTGAAATCCTTCCCCGAGGTGAAGCGGATCGTCTCCCTCACCGGCAGCGCCGAGATCCCGACCGACCCGATGGGCGTCGAATCGACCGACAGCTTCATCACCCTGACCGACCCCTCGACCTGGAGGACCGCCGACAGCCAGGAAGGACTCGTCGCGGCCTTCGACAAGCGCCTCCGGGGGGAGGTGCTGGGCGTCGCCTACAGCTTCTCGCAGCCGATCCAGATGCGGATGGACGACCTCTTGGAGGGCGTGCGCGGCGACGTCGCGATCAGCCTCTACGGCGACGACCTGAAGGTCCTGAAGGACACGGCCGATTCCATCGTGCGGGTGGTCTCAGGCATTCAGGGCGCGGCGGACGTGAAGGCCGAGGCGCAGGCCGGGATGCCGGCGCTCTCGATCCGGGTCGACCGGGCCAAGGCCGCCCGCTACGGGATCAACGTCTCGGACGTGCTCGACGTGGTCGAGAGCATCGGCGGGCGCACCGCCGGCATGGTCTACGGCGACGACAATTCCATCACCGACATCGTGGTCCGGCTCGACCCGGCCGACCGCGGCGACATCGAGCGCATCCGCGCCCTGCCGGTGGGGCGGCCGGGCAAGGAGACCGGTCCCGCCATGACGGTGCCGCTCGCGATGGTGGCCTCGGTGGAGGTCACCTCCGGCCCGGCACAGATCAGTCGCGAGCGGCTGCAGCGGCGGATCTCGATCCAGGCCAACGTCCGCGGCCGCGACGTGCAGAGCTTCGTGGACGCCGCGCAGAAGGCCGTGTCCGATCAGGTGAAGCTGCCGCCGCGCTACGCGCTGCAATGGAGCGGCCAGTACCAGAACCTGCAGGAGGCTACCGCCCGCCTCTCGGTGGTGGTGCCGGCGGCGCTGGCGGGGATCCTCGTCCTCCTCGTCGTGATGTTCGGCGACATCCGCCGCGCCGGGCTGATCTTCCTCAACGTGCCGATAGCCGCGACGGGGGGCATCCTGGCGCTTGCTTTACGCGACATGCCGTTCTCGATCTCGGCGGCGATCGGCTTCATCGCGACCTTCGGCATCGCGATCCTGAACGGCGTGGTGCTGACGAGCACCATCCGCGACTTCGAAGCTTCCGGCCTCGACCCGCGGGAGGCCGCCACCCGGGCGGCCGAGAGGCGCCTGCGCCCGGTGATGATGACGGCCCTCGTCGCAGCGCTCGGCTTCCTGCCGATGGCCCTCTCGACCAGCGCGGGCGCGGAAGTGCAGCGCCCCCTCGCGACCGTGGTGATCGGCGGGCTGATCTCCGCGACGTTGCTGACCCTCGTCGTGCTTCCCGCCGTCTATCCGGTGATCGCGACGTTGCGCCTGCCCTTCGGCAGATTGGGCCAGCGACGGCATTCGAATCCCCACCAAAAGATGCAGCAGGGGACCGGTCGATGAGCACACTCACGGCGACGGTTGCGCTCGCCTGGGGGCCGAGAGGACCGACTTTGCTCGCGACACACCCTGCTCGACTTTACGAGTTCGCCGCGCTGAACTGCTTCAACCAGGGAATATTGGGTACTGTCTGCGCCGAGTTGGAGTGCGATCAACCGCGCACGGCTGATCGCAGACGACCGCTTTGGGCGAAAGCTCGGCCGCGATTCGGGCGGCCGACATGGGTCGAGGCTGTGTCAAAAGTCCCCTCTGAGATAGACTTGCGACCTCATCTACGGAGGCCAGTATGGGTCGGTTCGTCGAAGGGCAGGACCGTCGGCAGTCTTGGTTGCTGCCCAGTTCGCTGGATGACTACGTCACCGCCGACAATCCGGTTCGGGTGATCGAGGTCTTCATCGACGAACTCGATCTGGGCGCGCTTGGCTTCATCCGCTCCGAGCCTGCGGCGACCGGGCGGCCTGCCTACGACCCGGCCACGCTTCTGAAGCTCTACCTCTACGGCTATCTCAACTGCGTGCCGTCGAGCCGACGACTTGAGCGTGAGGGACAGCGCAGCATCGAGGTGATGTGGCTAACCGGTCGCTTGGCTCCCGATCACAAGACGATCGCCAACTTCAGGCGCGACAACGGATCTGCGATCCAAGTGGCCTGTCGTCAGTTTGTGGTGCTGTGCCGGGATCTGCAGCTCTTCGCCGGGGCGACCGTCGCCTTGGACGGGTCGAAGTTCAAGGCGGTCAACAACCGGGACCGCAACTACACCGTGGCCAAGGTCGCCAAGCGCCTGGAACAGGTGGAGGCCAGCATCGCCCGCTACCTCGCGGCGCTCGACCGGGCGGACAGGGAGGGCAGCGACGTACCCGAGGCACGCACGCAGCGCATCGGCGAGAAGATCGCCGCCCTACGCCGGCAGATGGCCTTCTTGCGCGAGATGCAGGCGCAGGTCGAGAGCGCGGACGACGGACAGGTCTCGCTGACCGACCCGGACGCCCGCTCGATGGCGACGAGCGGGCGAGGCACCGGCATCGTCGGCTACAACGTCCAGATTGCCGTCGACCCCGAGCATCATCTCGTCGTGGCCCATGAGGTCGTCAACGAGAGCCACGACCGAACCCAGCTCGTGCCGATGGGCGATCGGGCCAAGCAGGCCACCGACGTGGGGGAGATCGTGGTCCTGGCCGATCGCGGCTACTACAGCGGCGACGAGGTTCTGGCCTGCGAAGGCACGGGCATCCTGCCGGCCATGCCGCGGGCCGACACGTCGGGTCGAGCCAAGAAGGGGCTCTTCGTGCGCGCCGACTTCGTCTACGACGCCGCGGCCGATCACTAAGTCTGTCCCGCCGGCGCTGTGCTGACGAAGTCTAACGCGCGCTCCGATCGACACGGTGACATCGACCACTACCGCAACCTGGACGCCTGTCATGGCTGCGCGATGCGGGTGCGCTGTACGACCGAGAAGTTCAAACGCTTCAAGCGCTGGAAGCACGAAGCGGTTCTGGAGGCCATGCAGAAACGGCTCGACGCCATGCCTGACGCCATGGCGGTCCGGCGCGCCACGGTCGAGCATGTCTTCGGAACGCTGAAAGCCTGGATGGGCAGTACACCGTTCTTGACGAAGGGCCTGAAAGGCGTGCGAACCGAGATGAGCCTCGCGACCCTCGCCAACAACATGAAGCGGATGATCCGCCTGTTCGGCGCAACCTGGCTCGTCCAGGCCATTCGAGCCTGAAGCGGCCCACCGCGCCGCCGTCATAATCCTGCCAATCGGCGCTGACGACCACGATCAATGCGTTTTGACACGGCCCCGGTCGGATGCAGGCCGTCCGCTATTTCAGCGGGTCTGCCCCGAAGCGGCCATTCCGCTTACGGCCAGCATCCGCCATCGCGCGACGCCCGCCTGAACGTCTCAGATGGGCAGTTTCCGGCTGGTCCGCCTTCGAGCGACCTGGGTTCGAGGCAGACGTCGTTGTCGTCTCCTCTCTCGCTGTGCGCGCGCTGGTCACCCTGCGAGGTGTCCCCCGACGAACGCGTCGCGCCCGCCCGCGGATGACGCGTCCAGACCGGCGGGGTGGCCTACTTGAGGAGGCCGTTCGCCAAGCACCGGAAGGCCTCGGTGGCCCGGGCGAGGACGGCCGGCGGATCGTCGGACGCGGCGACCCAGAGCGCGGCATTAAGCGCCGCGCCGTTGATCAGGCGCGCCGCGGCCTCGGCATCGACAGGCTTGACCGTCCCGGCCTCTAGGAGGGCCTGGATCGTCTCGGTCGTCGTGCGCAGGCAGGCGGTCTGGCCCGGCCACCGCGACGGATCGCCGAGCACTGCCGGTCCGTCGAGGAGCACGATGCGCTGGATCTCCGGCTCGAGGGCCAACTCGATGTAGGCGACGCCCTCGTCGAGGAAGCCGAGCCAGGGCGTTGGTGCCCTCTCGCGCGCGACCCGCGCCTTCGCGACCATCTCGGCGTCGAGTTGCGCGATGACGGCCTGAAGCAGGCCCTTCTTGTCGCCGAAGTTGTGATAGAGCGCGCCGCGCGTCAGGCCGGCCGCTTCTGTCAGCTCATCCATCGACGCCGCCGCGTAGCCCTTCTCGGCAAAAGCTGCACGCGCCGCGCGGATCAGCTTCGCGCGGGTTTCCTCCATCTTCAGCGCGCGCCGTCCCGATGCCACAGGATGCCTCGATCCTTCACGTACTCCCGCATGTGTTGACATACGCCGCGTATGTCACGATGCTCCTACATACGCGGCGTATGTGAATGGTGCCGCGAGGGCGAGGGAAGCCGTCGGCACCCTTCGCAGAGGACACGCGATATGTCGAAGCGCGATGCAGTCTTTCCACCCGGACGGCAAGCCCTCTACGACAAGCACCGCTACTCGGCCGCGATCCGGTCCGGCGACCTGCTTTTCGTCTCCGGCCAAGTCGGCAGCCGCGAGGATGGCTCGCCGGAACCGGATTTCGGCGCGCAGGTTCGCCGTGCCTTCGACAGGCTGAACGCCGTTCTCGCGGCGGCCGGCTGCAGTTTCGACGACGTGGTGGACGTGACAACCTTCCATACCGACCCTGAAACCCAGTTCGACACAGTGATGGCGGTGCGCGACGTAATGATCGGCGAACCGCCCTATCCGAACTGGACTGCCGTCGGCGTGACCTGGCTCGCGGGCTTCGACTTCGAGATCAAGGTCATCGCCCGTCTTCCCACCCCGGTCTGAATCGGTGTTCGGCTTGGACGATGCCGGGAAGGATCGCCAAGCCGCTTGTTCCTCCACGGTCCCGATACCGGCATCATCGTCGATGAGACGGATTTAGACGATCGCTCCTGACCCCGTACGAACTTTGAACTTGGATCACCGCGTGGGGTCCATCACCCAGCGAGGAGCCCCGCCGATTGGACCACCACAACCGCGAGCATGCAGACCGCCGCCGCGGCCGCCGCGTACGACACGATTTTCGTGAATCCCTTCATGGATCTCCTCCTGACAAATCGGATCTTCGGGCGTCGACAGAGAACGCGGCGCGCGAACGCGCTCCGGGAAGGCAAGACGGCCCGGAGCACCGCGTCACACACCGTATCGGGGTGTCACGTCGTCAACTCTCCTCGGTGGCGAGCGTAAACAACGACAGGAAGATTCGGTTCACCTCGGATGCGCGCGTCCTGTCCTCGAGCGACAACTTGCCGCTCGCGACGCGGCACGTTCTGGAACTTCGCAGGCGATGGGTGAACGGGACGCGCGGCCCGCGCAGGGGCGCACGGGGCGTCTATGACCGGCCCGGTGCCGACGCCCGTCGCGAAAGCGGCCCGAAGGCGCCCTCCCCTGCCCTCCCGGTCCCGCTCCGTATCGCGCCGATGTGTGCCGGACGGTCACCGACGGCGTTGTCGCGGGGCGCGACCGGATGCCCGACCCTCTCCGGGCCACGCGGACCTTGCCGGTCAGCGCCGCCACGGGCCGACGCGTCGCCGCACCAGCATCCTGATCCTGCGGTACGCGGCTCGCATCTGGGTCGTCCCTGCCGATCGGTTCACGCCGCCTCACGGGCTCGCCGGTGCCGGTCCGCCGCTGGAAGCGCGTCGGCGAGGTCCCGAGCAGGCCGGGTCGCCACCCTTCGTGCGGCTGATCGCCCGCCTCGCGTCGCTGGTCAGCAGCCTCCCGACGCGTCGGTGCCGGGCCTGCCGATGCGACCACTTACAAAAATCAGCGCGGACGGCCCGCTCCTGAGAAAACTCAGCGCGGCCCCGGCGGCATCCGGCGGCGCGGTCCCGCCGTTTCCGCAGCGGGACTTACAAAAATCAGCGCGGGTGGGTGCGCTTCCCGCGGTCTGGAGGGCCGCCAGGCGCGCCCGGGCGTCACAGACAGCGTGCGTGACGCTGAGTTTTGCAAGTGGACGGTCGGCGAGCGCTGATTTTTCGCACTCGCGCCGCCGCGACCGGCGCCAACGGCAGCCGCAGCCGTGCCGGGACGCCGCCGCGGCTCGACCGCAGCCCGGCGGCGCTGAGTTTTGTAAAGAATCCCGGTCGGCGCGCTGAGATTTGGAAACCCGGTGATTGCGCCCGGACGGCGACTCTCGCCTGATAGCCTCCAGGTTGCCCTGTGCTCGGCACGAGGAGAGCGAGACCGGCATGAACGCGGCAGAGACCCGCCAGCTGAGCCTGTGGGAGCAGAGCCTGCTGCGCCCCGAGGCCGGAGCCGACCGGCCGACGACCGGGCTCGGTCCCGCGCTCGACGGGCGCATGGACGTGTCGTTCCTCCACAAGGGCTTCTGCATCGCCGGCCTGCCGTTGCGCCGGCCCAAGAACACGATGGAGCCGTGGAACCGGCGCGACGGTCGCTTCTCGCTGACCGTCGAGCCGGCCCGGTTCGTCCTGCCCAACGGGCGCCAGATCGAGGTGGGTGTCCCGTTCGGCCCTAAGGCGCGCCTCCTCTCCATGTGGCTGGCCACGGAGGCCCGCGATCCGCGCCGGAGCGCCGGCGACCGCTGGATGGAGATGGGGCGGATCACCGAGTGGCTGCAGGCCGTCGGCTTGCCGGTCACGGGCGGCGAGCGGGGCTCGATCGGGCCGACCAAGGACCAGCTCGTCCGGCTGAGCTTCCCCATCTTCACGATGGTCCTGAACGGCGACGAGGGCGGCCACGTCTTCAAGCGCGAGAGCCTGATCGAGGGGGGCGCGTTCAAGGACGACGACCTCGAGGTCTGGGCCGGCGGGGGGCACAGCGCCATGCGCTGGCCGGAAGCGCTGATGCTCAGCCAGAACGCCTACGACCGATTCACGCGGCACTCGATCCCCGTGCCGACCGCCAGGCTGCGCCAGGTCGCCCACAACGCCATGGCGATCGATATCCTCGTGTATCTCTGCTACCGGCTGCCGCTGCTGTCGCGCGGGGAGAGCGAACTGCTGACGTGGCGCGATCTGATGGCGCAGTTCGGATCCTCGGAATTCGCCTCCCGTTTCAAGCAGGCCTTCTCGGAATCGATCAAGCGCACCCTCGACGCGTACCCGGAAGCCAACGTGGCGATGACGGCCGAGGGTCTGGTGCTGCGGCACTCGGAGCCGGCCGAGTTGCGGCGCGCCTTCGTCGCCGTCGCGGGGGGACCGACCCGTCGCGCCCGTGCCGCGCCGCGGGCGCGCAAGGCCGCGCGGGTCCCGGATCAGACGGGTTCCTGCGAGAGCTCGGCGGACCTGCTGACGCCGGCCGGTGCCGCGCGCGGCTGACGGCGGGCCACCCCCAACCCTCTAGACGGAGCAACCCGGCAAAAGAAAAGGCCCCCGAGACGTTCGCCCCGGAAGCCCTCTCTGTCGTCTGGACAACCTCAGAGAATCACTCCCGGACATCGCTGTCAACCACGCGACGCGGCCATCGCCTCGGCGGGCGCTGCTCTCTTGCCTCATCGCGGGCGAGGACCATGCATCCCGGACACGAACCCACGACGCCCTTCGGGCGGCGGCCGCTCTCGCTCGGCATGATGGCCGCGCAGGCGGCGGCCAAGGCCTGCCCCGACGACGCGGTCGGGCACAAATGGCGCATCTTCCGCGACGTGACCGAGGCCAAGGATCACCTCGCCGTCTCGGGCCGCGCCCTCGCGGTGCTGAGCGCGCTGCTCACGTTCCATCCCGAGACGACGCTGTCGCCCGGCACACCGCTCGTGGTCTTCCCGTCGAACCGTGAGCTGTCGTTGCGGGCGCACGGCCCGTCCCCGGCGACGTTGCGGCGCGCGCTGGCCCAGCTCGTTGCGGCCGGCCTGGTGATCCGGCGGGACAGCCCGAACGGCAAGCGCTACGCGCGCCGCGACGGTGCCGGCGCGATCGCGCGCGCCTTCGGGTTCGACCTGACGCCGCTCGTGGCGCGCGCCGGGGAATTCGCCGCGCTCGCCCGGGCGGTGCGCGCGGCCGCGCGCCGGCGCCTGCTCCTGCGCGAGGAGATCGCCCTGCACCGCCGCGACCTGTCGAAGATCCTCGCCCTGGCCGCCGAATCCGGATGGCCCGGGCCCTGGGCGGCGCTCGCGGACCGGTTCGCGGCCTGCGGCGGCATGCCGGGTCGGACCGCCGGCGAGCCTCACCTGCTCGCCGCCGCCGAGCCGCTGCGCGCGCTGCGCCGGGAGGTGGACAAGTGGCTGCCAAGTCCGGCGAATGCGCCGGAAATGGTCGGCACTGCGTCTCACGATGAGCGCCACCATCAGAATTCAGATCCAGATCCTGCTGACGATTCTGAACGGTGCCTCCGGCGAGGGCCGGCCGGAGCCGAGCGGTCCGACGTCACCCCCGCGCGCGGCCAGCCGCGTCCCCTGCCCTCGCCGCTCCCTCTGCCGATGGTGCTCGAGGCCTGTCCCGACGTCGTGCTCTACGCCCGCGACGGCATCCGGAGCTGGTCCGATCTGGCCGGCGCGGCCGAGGTCGTACGTCCGGCGCTGGGAATCGGCCCGGACGTCTGGGAGGCGGCCCTGGCCGCGATGGGGCGGGACCACGCGCTGGTCGCGCTGTCGGCGATCCTCCAGCGCGCCGCGTCGATCGGCGCGCCGGGCGCCTATCTGCGCGACCTGACGCGGAAGGCGCGCTCGGGCCGGTTCTCGGCCTGGCCGATGCTCTTCGCCCTGTGGCGCCTGCGCCGTCGAACGCCGGCCGAAAGTTCGGGCGGCTCCGACCGCATCGCGGGAGTTGACCGCGGTCAACACGGCCGCCCGCTCGGGAGCGGGGCGGAGCGACCGTCAACATTCTGTTAAGGTTGACTGTGATCTTGTCACGGTGCGGCGGCGTTTGCGGCCGCGAAAACCGTGACAGGAGTTCGGAACCGTGGCCAGCCCCGCGGCGCTCGCCGCCCTACCCTCTTCGGGGTCAACCTCCATGGCGATGCACGATCTGATCGCCGGCGACGCGCAGGCGCTGTCGGCCAAACTGCAGTCGCACCGGCAGCGGCTGTTCCCGCCCGAGGCGCGCAAGCAGCTGCGGCGCTTCTCGTCCGGCGAGGCCGCCAAGCTGATCGGGGTCGACGACGGCTACCTGCGGCGCCTGTCACTCGACGGCAAGGGGCCCGCCCCCGAGATCGGGCCGTCCGGGCGGCGGTCCTACTCGAGCGCCGACATCCAAGCGCTGCGCGGCATGCTGGACGAGGGGGCCAAGACCGGCCGGCGGTACCGGAAGGAGCGGCGAATTGAGGAGCATCTCCAGATCATCGCGGTGGTGAACTTCAAGGGCGGCTCGGGCAAGACCACCACGGCGGCCCATCTCGCACAGCACATGGCGCTGCAGGGCTACCGCGTCCTCGCCGTCGACCTCGACCCGCAGGCGAGCCTGTCGGCCCTGCACGGGATCCAGCCCGAATTCGACGTGCGGGACAACGAGACCCTCTACGCCGCGATCCGGTACGACGCGGCGCGCCGTCCCCTGAGTGACGTCATCCAGAAGACCTACTTTCCGGGGCTCGACCTCGTGCCGGGCAATCTCGAGCTGATGGAATTCGAGCACGAGACGCCGCGCGCCCTCCTCCAGCGGAGCAGCGACGGCGATTCGCTGTTCTTCACGCGCTTCGCCCAGGCCCTGGCGCCGGTCGCCGACCGCTACGACGTGGTCGTGGTCGATTGCCCGCCGCAGCTCGGCTACCTGACGCTGTCGGCCCTGTGCGCGGCGACCAGCGTGCTCGTCACCGTGCATCCGCAGATGCTCGACGTCATGTCGATGTGCCAGTTCCTGCTGATGACCTCCGAGATGCTCGGAGTCGTCGCCAAGGCCGGCGGCGATATGAACTACGACTGGATGCGCTACCTCGTCACGCGCTACGAGCCGACCGACGGCCCGCAGACCCAGATGGTGGCGTTCATGCGGACCCTGTTCGGGGAGCGCGTGCTCACCAATGCGATGCTGAAGAGCACGGCGGTCTCCGATGCCGGCATCACCAAGCAGACCCTGTTCGAGGTCAGTCGCGACCAGTTCACGCGCGCGACCTACGACCGCGCGATGGAGAGTTTGGACGCGGTCAACGGCGAGATCGAGGCGCTGATCCGCACGGCATGGGGACGCTGATCCGATGGCCCGCAAGAACCTCCTCGCCGGCCTGCTCGATCCGGCCGACCAGACCGAGTTGACCGCGGTCAACTCGCCCCGTGACAACGCGGCGGGCGGGCGATCGGAGCGGGGCCCCGCCCCGGCCGTTCCCAGCTTCACCGGCCGCGGCGCGGTCGGCGCGATGAGCCGGTCCCTGGAGCGTCTGACCTCCGAGGTCGTCTCGGCGCGCGCCGCGGAGGACCAGCTCAGGTCCGGCAGCGTCGCGGTCGATCTCGATCCGGGCCTCGTCGACCCGTCGCCCGCCCCCGACCGGCTGCCGGTGATCGACGGCCCCGGCGAGGACGCCTTCGTGGCCGTCATCCGGGCGCAGGGGCAGCAGACCCCGATCCTGGTGCGGCCCCATCCCACCGTCAGCGGGCGCTATCAGGTCGCGTTCGGCCACCGGCGACTGCGGGCCGCCGCCGCGCTCGGCCGACCGGTCCGCGCGCTGGTGCGGACGCTCACGGATGCCGAACTCGTCGTCGCCCAGGGTCAGGAGAACAACGCGCGGGCCGATCTCAGCTTCATCGAGCGGGCCGCCTTCGCCCTGACGCTGGAGCGGCTCGGGCACGGGCGCGACGTGATCATGGCCGCCCTGCTCGTCGACAAGACCGAGCTGTCGCGCCTGATCGCGGCGCGGCGCGCCCTGCCCGACTCCGTGATCGCCGCCATCGGTCCCGCCCCGAAGGCGGGTCGCCGCCGGTGGATGAGCCTCGCGGATCGCCTCGCCAGCCCGGAGATGCGGGCGCGCGTCGATGAGATCGTCTCCGCGGACGCTTTCGCGACCCTGTCCTCCGACCAGCGGTTCGTGCGCGTGTACGCGGCCGTGGCGCCGGCCCCCGCCCCGGCGCCGCCGGTGGTCCGCGCGGGGCCGGAGGCGGGGCTGGCGGAGGACGGGCGCCGCTTGGCGCGCGTCGAGCGGACCCCGACGACCGTGGGCCTGATCATCGACGAGACGCTCCATCCCGCCTTCGGCGACTTCCTCGTCGCGCGGCTCCCGGAGCTGTTCGCCGCGTACGAGCGCGAGCAGGCGCGCGGCCCGGAGCGATCCGGGCGCTGAGGTCGCGCCGCGCGGGCCTCGCGCGGCCGGGGCGGACCGGTCGCGAGGCCGCCGGTCCCCGAGATCCGCCGCGCGCGATCCGCCCGCACGGGGGAGGGGGCTCCGGCGCGCTGCGTGCGGTCCCGGCTACCTGCAGGCCTCGGCCCGCTTGTCGATCAGGCCGCGCAGCCCGGAGAGGCTGATCTCCTCCGTGATGGCCTCGTGCCATCGGTCCAGCAGGCGGATGCTGAAGCGCCGACCGGCCAGAATATCTTTCACTACGTCCCCGTTCAGCGTGATCACGCCGGCGTCCTGCATCTGCGCTGTGGGAAACGTCGCGTTCGAGACAGGTCCGTCGTCGATTCGATACTGATAATTGAAGATGGAATTCTTTGGCAGGCCGGTGATCTCGATGCGGTCGCCGACGATCTGGATGCGCGACCGCGCCTTCGGCGCCAGAACGCAGGCGGCGTCCCCGCTCGACGGGCCCGCCGCCTTCCTGAGCACCCAGTCGCCCTCGCCGGCGACCGTCTGTTCGGCCTCCTGAGCGTGGCCGAGGCCCGCGACAAGGCAGAGCGCGACGGCGCAGATCGTGACCCTCATGAACGACATCCCCGCTTCACCCGCCGGTCCGGCCCTGGGCCCAACATCGTTCGCGCGGCGTCGTCGTCGATCTGAGACACATGCGCCCGGTCACCGGCAGGCGCGCGCCGGCGGATCCGCGATCGGATCCGCCCCGCCTCTGCGGCTCCTCTGCGACTCCTCCGAGGCCCTCTGCGGCCCTACGGCGTCACGCCGGCCGACCGGAGCCGCGCCGCGAGGCGCGGATACACGCGCAGCGCGTTCCCGGCGTAGATCTTGGCCCGGTCCGCGTCCGGGATCGCCGCGGCCTCGACGTAGCGCTTGGTGTCGTCGTAGGCGTGGCCGGTCTCGGGATCGACCCCGTTCACCGCGCCGACCATCTCGGAGGCGAACAGCACGTTCTCGCGCGGGACGACCTTGAGCAGCAGGTCGATGCCGGGCTGATGGTAGACGCAGGTGTCGAAGAAGACGTTGCGCATCAATTCGGACAGCGGCGGCCGCTTCATGTCCTGGGCCAGCCCCCGGTAGCGCCCCCAGTGATAGGGCACGGCACCGCCGCCATGCGGGATGATCAGGCGCAGCGTCGGGAAGTCCTTGAACAGGTCCGAGGTCACGAACTGCATGAAGGCAGTGGTGTCGCCGTTGATGTAGTGCGCCCCGGTCGCGTGGAAGTTGGGATTGGCCGAGGCGCTGACATGCACCATGCCGGGCACGTCGAGCTCGACCATCTTCTCCCAGAGCGGGTACCAGAACCGGTCGGAGAGCGGCGGATCGGTCCAGTAGCCCCCGGACGGGTCCGGGTTGACGTTGCAGCCGACGAAGCCGAGCTCCTTGACGCAGCGCTCGAGCTCGGCCGTGCAGTTCTTGGGCGAGACACCCGGCGATTGCGGCAGCTGGCAGACGCCGACGAAGTTCTGCGGCATCAGGCTCGTCACCCGGTGGATCATGTCGTTCGACACGATCGACCAGTCGAGGCTGGTGCGGGCCGTGCCGATATGGTGGCCCATCCCGCCGGCCCGCGGCGAGAACAGCGCGAGGGAGATGCCGCGCTCGGACTGGAGCTTGAGCTGCCGCCCGCTCACGCTGGCGCGCACCGCGTCGTCGCTGACGTGCAGATCCGACGGCTTGGGGGACTGGCCCGGGTCGTTGAGCGCGCCGATCTGGCGCTTGCGCCAGTCCAGCATGGCGGCCGGCTCGGTGGTGTAGTGCCCGTGGCAGTCGATCACCAGACCCGTGTAGCGCGACGGCTCGGCCCGCGCGGCGCCGGCCGTCAGCGCCGCCGCCCCCAGCCCC
>NZ_JBKFBI010000037.1:0-43765 GCF_053346095.1 Methylobacterium sp. A52T
GCCGGCCGCCTCGCCGTCGGGCAGGTCGAGGCGGAGGCGCCCCCGGGCGGAGAGGATCACCGCCCGCTCGATCACGTTCTCCAGTTCCCGGACATTGCCGGGCCAGGAATAGCGGCAGAGGCGGCGGACATCGCCCTCCGTGAGGCGCGGCTCCGGGACGGTGAGGCGGCGCGCGGCGACCCGGAGCAGGTGCTGGGCGATCGGCGGGATGTCCTCGGGCCGCTCGCGCAGGGGCCGCGCCTGGATCGGGAAGACGTTGAGGCGGAAGTAGAGATCCTCCCGGAAGCGGCCCGCCCGGATCTCGGCGCGCAGGTCCCGGTTGGTGGCCGCGACCACGCGCACGTCCACCGCCCGGGTGCGCGCCTCACCGACCCGCTCGAACGAGCGCTCCTGCAGGACGCGCAGCAGCTTGCCCTGAAGGTCGACGGGGATCTCACCGACCTCGTCGAGGAACAGCGTGCCGCCGTCGGCGAGTTCGAACCGGCCGATCCGGTCGCGCAGCGCCCCCGTGAAGCTGCCCTTGGCGTGGCCGAAGAACTCGCTCTCGAACAGCTCGCGGGGGATCGCCGCGCAGTTGACGCGGATCATCGGGCGGGCGCTGCGGCGGCTGGCCTCGTGGATCGCCCGGGCGATCAGCTCCTTGCCGGTGCCGGATTCGCCCGTGATCAGCACCGTGGCGTCGGTGGCGGCGACGCGATCGACCTGCCGGAGCGTCGCCGCGATGGCGGGCGAGCGGCCGATGATGCCCTGGTGCTGGCGCTCGGCCCGGATCTCCTCCTTCAGGTACGCGTTCTCCAGCTCCAGGCGCTCCCGCAGGGAATCGACCTCGGCGAGCGCGCTCGTCAGGCGGGCCTCGGCCTCCCGGCGCTGGCTGATGTCGCGGAACACGATGACGGCGCCGAGCAGGCGCCCCCGGTCGCGGATCGGCGTCGAGGTGTACTCGACCGGGAAGGCGGTGCCGTCGGCGCGCCAGAAGACCTCGTGATCGACCTGGTGCACGGTCCCGTCCCGGAACGCCGCGTAGATCGGGCAGTCGCGGTGGGGATAGTGGCTGCCGTCCGGGCGGGTGTGGTGCACGGCGGCGTGCATGTCCCGGCCGACGAGGTCGGCGGCCTCGCAGCCGAGCATGCGCGCGGCGGCCGGGTTGACGAAGGTGGTCACGCCCTCCGCGTTGACGCCGTAGATCCCCTCCCCGGCCGCGCGCAGGATCAGCTGGTTGCCCCGCTCGATGTCGCGGAAGATGCGCTCCACGCGCTGCCACTCCGAGAGGCCGGCGCGCATGTGGGCCTCGGCCTCGCCGTCGACCTGGCGGCGGTGGAGCGTGTCCGGGTCCGCCAGGGTCACGAGGAGGCGCATCGCGTCGCCCGGGAGCGGGAAGGCCGCGGTCTCGACCCGCAGGTCGCGTCCGGCCGCGTCGCGCGGCGCCAATGTGCGCGTCCACCAGTGCCCCCTGGCCAGCGCGGCCTCGGTGAAGACCGTGAGCGCCGGGAGCTGGCCCGGGAACAGGGCGCTCGCCCGCGCGCCCCGCAGCGCCGCGCGGCCGTAGCCGAGGAGGCGCGCCGCCGCCGGGTTGGCGTCCGCGACCCGATCCTCCTCCGGCGCGAGGACCAGCATGGGGTCGGGGCTCGCCTCGAAGACCGGCCCGAAGGTTCCGGCGGCACCGGACTCACGAGATATCGTCATCGGTTCACGATATCTCGTTTCCGACGAGATGTCGTGAGCGACGTCCGTCCCACCAAGCCACTGACAGGAATGACGATTTCTCCGGGCCTCCTCCTGGCACACCCTTTGCCGAGTGAGGCTGTCCGCCCGTCGGCCGGCACCGCTCCCGAAGGCGCGCCGCGACGACGCCCGGTGGATGTCCGCGTCCGGACGCGACCGTCCCCCCTCACCGGTCGCGATCCGGACGCGCACCCGCACGCACCGGGTGGGTGGGGCCGCGGAGCGCGCGGCCTCACCGGACCCATCGCAGATCGAGATCCGGGAGCCGACGATGAAGCGCGAAGACCTCACCGAGAAGCTTCTCGACATCAAGCGCGAGAAGGGGTGGAGCTGGAAGCACATCCACGCGGAGATCGGCGGCCTGTCGCCGTTCCTGATCACCGCGGCCTGCATGGGCCAGATGAAGCTCCCGAAGGCGCAGGCCAGGCGGGCGGCGGAGCTCTTCGGCCTCACCGCCGCCGAGGAGCGGATGCTCAACGAGCCGCCCTATCGCGGCTCGATCCCGTCCATGCCGCCCACCGACCCGCTGATCTACCGGTTCTACGAGCTGGTGATGGTCTACGGAACGACCTTCAAGGAGCTGATCCAGGAGGAGTTCGGCGACGGCATCATGTCGGCGATCGACTTCAACATGGACATGGCCCGCGAGGCCAACAACAAGGGCGACCGCGTGAAGCTCACCATGTCGGGCAAGTTCCTGCCTTACAAGTACTACGGCAACGACGACGACACGCCGGAATACGGCTTCAAGGAGGGGTGAGCGACCCGCGAGGGCGCCCCCCGATCGGGATCCGACGGTCAGGCATCCGGATCGGGCCAGCGACAGGGGCCGCGGCGCGCGACGCGCCGCCGTCCCTCACGCCGCCGCCGGGCGGCCCTCCGACTCCAGGTAATCCTGCACCGGCCGCGCCGGGCCGCCGCGCATCAGCACGTAGAGGAAGGGCACCAGCAGCAGGGTCGCGGGCGTCGCGAAGGCGATGCCGCCCATCACGGCGCGGGCGAGCGCGGCGTTCTGCTCGCCGCCCTCGCCGGTCCCGAGCGCCATCGGGATCAGCCCCAGGAACATCGCCGAGGCGGTCATCAGCACCGGCCGCAGCCGCGTCTCGCCCGCCGTGATCGCCGCCTCCAGGGCGCTGCACCCGGTCTCCTCCCGGTGCTCCTTGGCGAAGGTGACGAGCAGGATCGAGTTCGCCGAGGCGATGCCCACCGACATGATCGCCCCGAAGATCGACGGGATCGAGAACGGCGTGCCGGTCACGAACAGCGCGAAGGTGATGCCGCAGAAGGCCATCGGCAGGGCGGCGATCACCACGAACGGGTCGCCCCAGCTCTGGTAGTTCACCGCCATCAGCAGGTAGACGGCGATCAGCGCGATGCCGAGGCCGATCTCCAGGCGGAAGAAGGCCGAGCGCATGTTCTCGATCTGGCCGCGGACGACGATCTTGTCCGGCGCCTCGAGGTTCTTCTGCTCGTCCTCGACGATCCTGTCGATCTCGCGCGCGACCGAGCCGAGGTCCCGGTCCTGCACCGAGGCGAAGATGTCGAAGGTCGGCTGGATGTTGACGTGGCTGATCATGGTCTGCGTCGGCGTCCGGCGGATGTCCGCGAGGCTCGACAGCAGGGTCAGCACCCCGGGGCCGGAGCCGGAGGTCGCGGCGGCGCGCACGAACATCGGCGTGTTGCGCAGGTCGGTGAGCGAGCTGTTGCGGTACTCGGGCGTCTGCACCCAGAGCTGGTAGGGGATGCCGGTCTTCGGGTCCGGCCAGAAGTTCGGCGTGACCTGGTAGCTGCCGGACAGCGAGATGTTCATGTTCTGCGCCACCTGCTGCTCGGTCAGCCCGAGTTCGGAGGCGAGGCGCCGGTCGACGTCGACGTAGAATTGCGGCTCGTTGACGATCTGCTGCAGGTGGACGTCGACGAGACCCTTCGTGTGCTTCAGCCGCTGCACGATGCGCTGGGCGACCTCTAGGTCCTTCTCCTTGTGGCGGCCGGAGACCTGCACGTCGATCGGCGTGAGGACGCCGAAGTTCAGGATCTGGGTGATCATGTCGGCGGGCTGGAAGTAGACGACCACGTCGGGGAAGCGCTTCATCAGCACCTCGCGCAGGCGCTTCATGTAGCCCGCCACCGGGCCGTGCCCCTCCTTCAGGCTGATCAGCATCTGCCCGTCATTGTAGGAGACGAACGAGCCGTCCGAGAACGCGAAGTTGTAGTTGTTCGACGGCAGGCCGATGTTCTGGAGGATCTGGTCGACCTCACCGGCCGGGATCACCTCGCGGACGGTGTCCTCGACCTCGGCGAAGACCTGCCGGGCGGTCTCGATGCGCATGCCGACGCGGGTGCGCAGATGCATGGTCATCTGGCTCGCCTCGATCTGCGGGAAGTAGTCCTGGCCGACGAAGACGAACAGCACGCCGGTCATGCCGAGCACGCCGCCGACGGCGCCCAGGGTGACGATGCGGTGGCGCAGCACCGCGTGGAGCAGCCCGACATAGCCGCGGTGGAACCGCGCGAAGCCGCGCTCGAACGCGCCGTGGATCCGGCCGGCGAGCCGCAGCGCGGGGGCGCCCACGAGGCCGACGGCCCGGGCGATCCGGCCCCGCCGGGGCGCCGCGTGCTGCGCCGGGTGCGCGTCCCGGTGCGCGTCCCGGTCCTTGGCGTGCTTCTGCCGGTATTCCGGCGCCACGATCACGTCGATCAGGAGCGGCACCAGGGTCCGCGACAGCAGGTAGGAGGTCAGCATCGCGAATACGACCGCGAGCGCCTGCGGGGTGAACAGGTATTTCGGCGTGTCGGTGAGCGCGAACACGGCCGTGAAGGCCGCGCAGATCGCGAGCGTCGAGATCAGCGCCGGCTTGGCGATGCCGGCGGCGCCGTGGACCACGCTCTCGCGGAACTCCTCGCCCTCCTCGAACAGCCGGTAGGTGTTCTCGATCGCCACCGTGGCGTCGTCCACCAGGATGCCGACCGCGAGCGCCAGCCCGCCCAGCGTCATCACGTTGATGGTCTCGCCGAGCGCCGCCAGCACGGCGAGCGAGGTCATGACGCAGAGCGGGATCGAGATCAGCACGATGATCGTCGAGCGCCAGGAGCCGAGGAACAGCAGGATGGCGAGGCCGGTCAGGGCCGCCGCGGTCAGCGCCTCGTGGAGCACCCCCTCGATGGCGTTCGAGACGTAGACCGACTGGTCGAAGAGCGGCTTGATCGCCAGCCCCTCGGGCGCGGCGGCGCGGATCGTCGGCATCGCCGCCTTGACGTTGTTGACCACGCTCAGGGTCGAGGCGTTGCCGTTCTTGATGATCTGCATCAGCACCGCCTGCTGGCCGTCGGCGCTGACCACGTTGACCTGCGGCGGGCCGCCGTCGCGGACATAGGCGACGTCGCGCACCAGCACGGGCTGGCCGGCCACCACCTTGATCGGCGCGAGGTTCAGGGTCTCGATCGACGGCGGGGTGCCGTTGAGCTGGACCGGGTACTGCTGCTCGCCGATCTTGGCGAGGCCGGACGGCACGGTCAGGTTCTGGGCCGTCATGGCGTTGGTGACGTCGAGCGGCGTCAGGCCGAGGGCCTGGAGGGCGTTGAGGTCGAGGTCGACCATGATCTGCCGGGGCGCGCCGCCGAAGGGCGACGGCAGGGTCGAGCCCGGGACCTGCGCCAGGGTCTGGCGGATCCGGTACTGGGCGTAGTCGTAGACCTGGTTGAGGCTCTCCCTGGCCGAGGTCAGGGCGAGCTGGATCACCGGCACCGAGGAGGCGGAGTAGCGCACGATCACCGGCGGCTGCGTGCCGGGGGGCATCACGGCGCGGATCGAGTTGGTCGAGGACACCACCTGGGCGATGGCGAGATTGAGGCTGACGGTGGGCTCGAAGTAGATCCGCTGCACCGCCGTGCCCTGGAGCGTCGTCGACTCCATGCGGCGGATGTTGTTGACGTTGTTGGAGATGCCGTACTCGGCGTAGGTCGTGATGCGCTGTTCCATCTCCGGCGCCGAGAGGCCGGTATAGGTCCAGACCACCACGACGACCGGGATGTCGACGACCGGCAGCACGTCCTTCGGCGCGACGACGATCGCCCCGACGCCGCCGAGCATCATCAGGACCGCGAGCACGTAGGTCGTGATCCGGAACTTGAGCGCGTAGAGGACGAGGCCCATGCGGTCTCCGCCGTCCGGCCCCGGGCCGGCAACTCCGCGTTGTAAACCGACTCACCGGCTAAACCCGGACTGTTTCGCTATCACGTCCGGTCAGGCAAGGGACGGGCCGCGTCGCCGCAGGTTCGGGGTGTCGGCCGCATCGCGGCCCGCATCGCGCCCGCGTCCGCGAGGGGCCGGCACGGCGGGCCGCGCCCCGTCACCTCGGGATGCGGGCGCCGGATGGGGAGAGCGTTCTCGGCGCGCCGTCTCGGGGCTGCCGGGCGACGGGCCGGCCGGATCAGCGCAGCAGGGCGGACTTGTCGACCTGCAGCGCCCCGGCGATCTCGTCGAGCGCCTTGTGCTCGACCTCGCTGATGCCGTCGATATCGGCGACGTCCGCGCCGATCAGGAACACGTCCTGGCGCTGCTCGATCGGCCGATCCGCGATGGCGCCGACATGGCGCAGGTTCTCCAGCCGCCCGGCCCGGGTCTTGGCTCGGGTGATCGCCTCGTAGAGCTCCTGCTCCACGCGCAGCGTGTCGTAGGATTTCTCGAGGATCGGGTTGGCGCGGATGCCGGTGATCGCCGACTCGATCTCCTCCTCGCCCACGTCGCCATCGGCCACGATGACGTTGGCGGCGGACGAGACCGCGGCCTGCAGGAAGACCGCGTCGCCCGCGTACGACATGATCGTGCGGCCGAACCGAAGGATGGCGTCCTGGAAAATGCTCATGCCGACCTCCCGTCGGGCCTGAGATGGCGGATATTGTGGCGGCGGAGTCAAGATGCGGCCGAGCTTAAGCCCGGGATCGCGGAGGACTAGTCCTGGCGCGGCGGACTCAGGTGGCGGGCTCGTGGCCCGGCCAGTCCCGTCCGAGATGGGCGGCCACGCGGGCCGGATCGTCGCCGACCGCCGCCACGGCGGCCTCGACCTGCTCCACCGGGACCATGAACCGGCGCGCCCAGTAGGCCCGCTCCCAGGCATGGGCGATGTTGACGGCCCGGGGCTCGATCGGGTCCTGCACGCTCTGGTCGGTCATCGGCCTTCCGCATCTGGCGAGAGCCTGGCGGCCCTCCGGCGGGGAGAACGCCGGCCGAAGGGAAACGGGTCCGCGCCGCAGTGGGGCTCGGTTCGCGGCGAAGACACGCCGCCGTCATCGCGAGCGCAGCGAAGCAAGGACGAACGGGCTCACCGGCCGCCTGTCAGCAGCAGCGGAAACCCGCGGTGTTGCCGACCCCGAAGCGGGCGTTCTCCCGGTTGCGGAAGAACTCCACCTCGCTCATCGGCGCCTGGTCGGGATGGGTGCGGCGGACATGCTCGGCATAGGCCGCGTAGTCCCCCTGCCCGACCATCAGGCGGGCGCCGTCGCAGACGCATTTGGACAGCGTCCGGATCCGGTCCCGCAGGTTCGACGACGGCAGCATGGGACCTCCTACTCCGCCGCGACCATGTGCGGCTCGGTCTCCAGCGCGGTCCAGCGGTCCGCGCGCCACGCCTTCACGCAGGCGGCGATGCCGAAGCCCGCGATGGCGACGACGAGGCCGATGAACAGGGCCGCCAGCACCGCGTCGATCCGGTCGTTGAGGATGATCTGGCTCATCTGGTCGGCGTTCTTGGCCGGCGCCAGGATCTTGCCCTCGGCCGCCGCCGCCGCGTAGCGCTCGGCGTGGGCCAGGAAGCCGATCTTCGGGTCGGCCGAGAAGATCTTCTGCCAGCCGGCCGTGAGGGTGCAGATGCACAGCCACGCGGTCGGGATGATGGTCACGAACGCGTAGCGCTCGCGCTTCATCTTGAAGATCACCACCGTGCAGAGCGTCAGCGCCACCGCGGCCAGCATCTGGTTCGAGATGCCGAAGAGCGGCCACAGGGTGTTGATGCCGCCCAGCGGGTCGGTCACGCCCTGGTAGAGGAAGTAGCCCCAGGCTCCCACCGAGATGGCGGTCGCCGCGATGCTCGGCCCCCACGACGTGGTGTTCTTGAACGACGGGATCGCCAAGGCGACGAGATCCTGCACCATGAACCGGCAGGCGCGGGTGCCCGCGTCCACGGCCGTGAGGATGAACAGCGCCTCGAACAGGATCGCGAAGTGGTACCAGAAGGCCATCATGGCCTTGCCGCCGATGGCCGACGAGATGATGTGGGCCATGCCGACCGCGAGGGTCGGCGCGCCGCCGGCCCGCGAGATGATCGTGTGCTCGCCGACGTCCGCGGCGGTCTGGGTGATCACCTCCGGCGTCGTGGCGAAGCCGAGCTTGGTCACCGCGGCGGCGGCGGTCTCGGGCGTCGTGCCGATGAGGGCCGCGGGCGAGTTCATGGTGAAGTAGACGCCCGGGTCGATCACGCAGGCCGAGACCAGCGCCATGATCGCCACGAAGGATTCCATCAGCATGCCGCCGTAGCCGATGAAGCGGGCGTCGGACTCGCTGGCGATCAGCTTCGGGGTGGTGCCCGACGAGATCAGGGCGTGGAAGCCCGAGACCGCGCCGCAGGCGATGGTGATGAACAGGAACGGGAACAGGCTGCCCGCCCAGACCGGGCCGGTGCCGTCGACGAACTTGGTGACCGCCGGCATCTGCATGTGCGGCGCCACGAAGGCGATGCCCAGCGCCAGCCCGACGATGGTGCCGATCTTGAGGAAGGTCGACAGGTAGTCGCGCGGGGCGAGGAGCAGCCAGACCGGCAGGATCGACGCCACGAAGCCGTAGCCGATCAGCATCCAGCAGAGCTGCGGGCCCGTGAAGGTGAAGGCCGGCCCCCAGACCGGGCTCGCCGCCACCGAGCCGCCGGCGACGATGGCGAGCATCAGCAGGACGAAGCCGAGGATCGAGACCTCGCCGATCTTGCCCGGGCGGATGTAGCGGGAATAGACGCCCATCAGCATGGCGATCGGGATCGTCGACATCACCGTGAAGGTGCCCCAGGGGCTCTCGGCGAGCGCCTTGACGACGATCAGCGCCAGCACGGCGAGCAGGATCACCATGATCAGGAAGGTGCCAAACAGGGCGATGATGCCCGGTACGGTGCCGAGCTCGGCCCGGATCAGCTCGCCGAGCGAGCGGCCGTCCCGGCGCATCGACACGAACAGGACCATGAAGTCCTGCACGGCGCCCGCGAGGACCACGCCGGCCAGGATCCACAGCATGCCGGGCAGGTAGCCCATCTGGGCGGCGAGCACCGGGCCGACCAGCGGGCCCGCGCCCGCGATCGCCGCGAAGTGGTGTCCGAACAGGACGCCGCGGTTGGTGGGCACGTAGTCGAGCCCGTCGTTGTGGCGCACCGCGGGGGTCGCGCGCTTCGGGTCGAGCCGCATCACCTTGTCGGCGATGAACTGGGAATAGTAGCGGTAGGCGATGAGGTAGACGCAGACCGCCGCGACCACGATCCAGAGGGCGTTGATCGTCTCGCCGCGCTGGCTCGCCACGATCGCCAGCGCCGCGGCGCCGAGCGCCCCCACGAGGGCCCAGGGCCCGTGCCTGCCGATCGCCGAACCCATGTCCCACTCCCTGACCGAACGCCTCGCGCGCGGGGCCACGCGCGGGGGGCTCCGGCTGGGACTTCGTGGTCCCGGGCTACACGGGCGGGTTATCCTATTGGTCCGCCGTTGACGCAAGCGATCCGAGCTGTGATGCAGCGTCGGCGGCGGCACGACGCCCAATCTGTCACATCGGGTCCCCCGGCACGGCCCCGACCCCCTTCACGGCCCGGCTGCCGAGCTCCGTCGCCGCCCGCCGTCGGAGATGGAAGGGCGCCGGCGCGGTCCGGGCCCGCGAGGAGCGCACGACAATGGCGAAGGTCGCATTCCTGGGTCTCGGCGTGATGGGCGGCCCGATGGCCGGACACCTCGCCAAGAAGGGTGGCCACGACGTCACCGTCTACAACCGTACCACCCCGAAGGCCGAGGCCTGGGTGAAGACCTACGGCGGCGCCTCCGCGCCCACGCCCCGGCAGGCCGCCGAGGGCGCCGAGATCGTGTTCGCCTGCGTGGGCAACGACGACGACCTGCGCAGCGTCGTGCTGGGCGACGACGGGGCGCTGGCCGGCATGAAGCCCGGCGCGGTGTTCGTGGACCACACCACGGCCTCCGCCGAGGTCGCCCGGGAGCTCGCCGCGGCGGCCGAGGCCAAGGGACTCGGCTTCATCGACGCGCCGGTCTCCGGCGGCCAGGCGGGCGCCGAGAACGGCGTGCTCACCGTGATGTGCGGCGGCGACGCGGCGACCTACGCCAAGGTCGAGGGCGCGATCGGGTCCTTCGCGCGCGCCTGCCGGCTGATGGGTCCGGCCGGCGCCGGCCAACTCACCAAGATGGTCAACCAGATCTGCATCGCCGGCCTCGTCCAGGGCCTGTCGGAGGGCGTCCACTTCGCCAAGCGCGCCGGCCTCGACGTCGAGGCGGTGCTCGACGTGATCTCCAAGGGCGCCGCCGGCTCCTGGCAGATGGAGAACCGCGGCAAGACCATGAACGCGGGCAAGTTCGACTTCGGCTTCGCGGTCGACTGGATGCGCAAGGATCTCGGCATCCTGCTGGACGAGGCCCGCCGCAACGGCGCCAAGCTCCCGGTCTCGGCCCTCGTCGACCAGTTCTACGCCGAGGTGCAGGCCATGGGCGGCAACCGCTGGGACACGTCGAGCCTCGTGGCGCGGCTGGAGCGCTGACGCCTCCGGCCTTCGCCCGGAGCCGAGGACCGGGCAAGACGCGGCAGGTCCCCTCTCCCGCGAGAGGGGGCCGCCTGGATCGCGGCACCGCGCGCGCCGGTCTCCCCCGGCAGGTCGGACGCTCCCCTCAGAACAGCTCATCGACTTCCGCGGATTCCGGATCCACCCAGCGCCACGCCTCCCCCATCTGGTGGCGGAACCACGTGAACTGGCGCTTGGCGTAGGCGCGCGTATCCGCCTGCCCCCGGACGATCGCCGCTTCGAGGCTCATCGCCCCGTCGAGGTGGGCGATCAGGCCCGGCACCCCGTGGGCGCGCATCACCGGCAGCATCGGGTCGAGATTGCGCGCGCGCAGGCGGGCGACCTCGTCCAGCGCCCCCTCGGCGATCATGGTCCGGAAGCGGGCGTCGATCCGGGCCCGGAGCACCGCCCGGTCGGGTGCCAGGAAGATTCTTTGGAGGTTCCGTCCGGCGAGCGGGCCGGGAACGGGATCGCCGTAGAAGCTGGCGATCGGTCGGCCCGTCGCGAGAAAGATCTCCAGGGCGCGCATCACCCGCATCCGGTCGCTCGGCCGCAGGCGGGCGGCCCCCTCGGGATCGTGCCGGCCGAGCTCGGCGTGCAGCGCCTCGGTCGGGCGCCCCTCCGCCGCGTCCCGCACCCGCGCCCGCACCGCCTCGGGCACGGGCGGCAGCTCCGAGAAGCCCTGCTCCAGCGCCCGGAAGTACAGGCCGGTGCCGCCGACGAAGACCGGCAGGCGCCCGCCGAGCGTCGCCAGCAGCGCCGCCGCGTCCCGCGAGAAGTGCCCCGCGGAGTAGTTCACGGCGCCGTCGACGTGGCCGTAGAGCCGGTGGGGGACCCGCGCCTCCTCGTCCGGGTCGGGCCGCGCGGTCAGGCGGCGCAGGTCCGCGTAGACCTGCATGGAATCGGTGTTGATCACCACGCCGCCGTGACGCTCCGCCAGCCGGGCGGCCAGCGCCGACTTGCCCGACGCGGTGGGCCCTGCGATGAGGACCGCGGCCGGGCGCCCCCCGGCTTCCCCCCGGTCTGGCGGCAAGGCGAAACTCCACGATGCTGGTCGCGGTCCTGATAGCAAACCCGGATCGGCCGTCCATCACCGACGCGGTGCTGGCCGAGACGCGCGCCGTGCTGGGGACGGAGCACCAGCCCCGGATCCTGCACGGCGAGGTGGCGGCCGAGCTGCTGGTGCCGGGCGAGCCCGCGGCCGCCGCGTCCCTCACCGACCGGCTGCGCACGGCGCTGGCCGGCGAGCCGATCGACCTCGCGGTGCTGCCCGCCGACGCGCACAGGCGCAAGCGCCTGTTCCTGGCCGACATGGATTCCACCATGATCGAGCAGGAATGCATCGACGAGCTCGCCGGGACGCTCGGCCTCAAGGACCACGTGGCGGCGATCACCGAGCGGGCGATGCGGGGCGAGATCGCCTTCGAGCCGGCCCTGCGCGAGCGCGTCGCGCTCCTTAAGGACATCCCGGTCGGCGCAGTCGACGGGCTGATCGCCGAGCACCTGACCCTGACCCCGGGCGGCGGCACGCTGGTGCGGACGATGCGGGCGCACGGCGCCCATACCTGCCTGGTCTCCGGGGGCTTCACGCTGTTCACCGGCCCGATCGCCGCGATGATCGGCTTCGACGAGCACCGGTCCAACGTGCTGGGCGTGGCGGACGGGCGGCTCACCGGCCTGGTGGAGGACCCGATCGTCGGGAAGGCCGAGAAGCGCGCGACGCTGATCGCGCTGCGCGGGCAGCTGGGCCTCGGCGCCGCCGAGACCCTCGCGGTCGGCGACGGCGCCAACGACCTCGACATGCTGGGCGAGGCCGGCCTCGGGGTGGCGTTCCGGGCGAAGCCCGCGGTCGCGGCCGCGGCGCGGGTCCGGGTCGAGCACGGCGACCTCACCGCGCTCCTGTACCTGCAGGGCTACGCGGCGGCGGAGTTCGTGGGGTGAGGCTCAGTGGAGGGTGCGGGTCAGGGCGATGACCGCGCCGAGCACGGCGAGCGTCTGAAAGCCGATCGCGCCGACGAGCCAGCGCACCGTCTCGACCTTCGCGGAGGCGATCGCGCCCTTCACGGCCTCGATACCGGCCTTCGTTTCGAGGCGCAGACCGTCCAAGCCTGCTTTGATCTCCATACGTAGGCGTTCAAGGCTAGCCGTCGTGGAGAGCCGAAGATTGTCGCTGTCGGCCTCGGTCGTCACGCGAAGGCTTTCGATATCCCCCTGGGTGGCGAGCCGAAGCGCTTCGATGTCGGCACGGCTCTGGATTTTCAGGGCCTCGATGTCACCACGGACCATCTGAATATCGGCTCGCAGCTCGTGGATATCGGCCTTCGTCGCCAGATTCCCGTCGAAGACGTCGACCAGCGCGTCGGCCAGACCCTCCGCCTGCTCGGGCGACAGCTTCGCCTTCTCCCGCAGGGCGCGGGCGAACTTCAGGGTGTCGAACGCTACGGCCGTCATGGGTCCGAACTCGCCCGAGCCGCACCGACTCGCCGGCCCAGTGTGCCGTGCCGCGGCGCAGCGTCAATGTGGGGCCCCTGAACGCGCGAGGGCCGCCGCTCCCCGCGGAGCGACGGCCCTCGGCGACGCGACGAGGCCGCTCAGTCGAGGCCGACGGCCACGAAGCGCACGTCGCCGGTGGCGCCCGCCACAAGCAGCAGGACCGACTTGCGCCCGTCCTTCTTGAGGGCGTCGATCCGCTTGGTCACCTCCGCGGGAGTGCTGACCGATTCCTGGCCGACCTCGACGATCACCTCACCGGGCTGGATCCGCTTGTCGGCGGCGGTGGAGTTCGGGTCGACCCGGGTGACGACCACGCCCTTCACGGTGTCCTTGATGGAGTACTTCTTGCGCAGCTCGTCGGTCATGCCGGAGAGGTTGAGGCCCAGCGCCTGCCGGGTCGCGCTCTCGGGCTCCGGCTGGCGCAGGTTGGCGAGCTGCGGCTTGTCGCCGTCCTCCAGGCGGCCGAGGGTGACGGGCTTCGTCACCTCCTCGCCCTTGCGCATGACGACCACGTCGACCTTCTGGCCGACCGGGGTCGAGGCGACGATGCGCGGCAGGTCGCCCGAGGCCTTCACCGGCGCGCCGTTGAACTTCAGGATCACGTCGCCGACCTCGATCCCGGCGGTCTTGGCCGGTCCCTTCTCGTCGACGCCGGCCACCAGGGCGCCCCGCGCGCCGCCCTTGAGGTTGAGCGCCTCGGCGGTGGTGTCGTCGACGTTCTGGATGCGCACGCCAAGCCAGCCGCGGCGGACCTCGCCGAAGTCGCGGAGCTGGTCGATCACGGGCTTGGCCGTGCCCGACGGGACCGCGAAGCCGATGCCCACCGAGCCGCCGGTCGGCGACAGGATCGCCGTGTTGATGCCGATCACCTCGCCGTCCATGTTGAACAGCGGGCCGCCGGAATTGCCCTTGTTGATGGCCGCGTCGGTCTGGATGTAGTTGTCGTAGGGTCCGGACTCGATGTTCCGGCCCCGCGCCGAGACGATGCCGGCCGAGACCGAGCCGCCGAGCCCGAACGGGTTGCCGATGGCGATGACCCAGTCGCCGGGCCGCATCTTGTCGGAATCGCCGAACGGCACGGCCTTCAGCGTGCGGTCGGCCGGGGGCTTCACCCGCAGGACCGCGAGGTCGATCTTCGAATCCTTGCCGACGATCTCGGCCTTCAGCTTCGTGCCGTCGTGCAGGATGACCTGGATGTCGTTGGCGTCGCCGATGACGTGGTTGTTCGTCACCACGAGGCCGGCGGAATCGATGATGAAGCCGGAGCCGAGGGAGTTCGACTTGCGCTGCTGACGCGGCCCGTCGCTGTCACCGCCGCCCCCGCCGCCGCGGCCGCCGCGCCGGTTGAAGAACTCCTCGAACAGGTCCTCGAACGGGGTGCCCGGGGGCACCTGCGGCCCGGCACGGCCGGCGCGGGCCTCGACGGTGGTGGAGGCGGAGATGTTCACCACCGCGTCGGTGACCTGCTCGGCGAGATCGGCGAGGGAGGCGGGTCCCTTGGCGAAGGCCGGCACCGGCAGGGCGGCCGCGGCCACGGAGACGGTGACCGAGGCGCCGATCAGGATCGAGGCCATCACCGCGCGGGCGCGGGAGCGGGGCCGCGCCGGGGCGCGGTCGAACGGCGCCTCGGGGGCGCTCGCGACGGGGTGCATGGTCGACCTCTTCAAGAACGCGTTTCCGGTCCCGCGGGCCTCGACCGATGGCCGATCGCCCGCGGGTTGTCCTGCAAGGTAATCCGCGGGCACCGGGGCGCCAACGGGCCCCCTCAGCGCGCCGTCCCCGCCGTGGAGCCGGTCGTCGAGCCCGTGGTGGCGCTCGGATCGGCCGGCCCGCGCGGCCCGCGGGCGGCCGGGGCGGGTGCCCGGCCCTGCGGATCGCTGAAGAAGCGGAAGAAGTCCGTGTTCGGGCTGATCACCAGGCGGGTATCGGATCCCTTCAGCCCGCTCTCGTAGGCCTGCATCGAGCGGTAGAAGCTGAAGAAGTCCGCGTCCTTCCCGAACGCGTCCGCGAGGATGCGGTTCTTGTCCGCGTCACCCTGTCCACGCAGCTGCTCGGATTTCTGCGTCGCCTCGGCGAGGATCACCGTGACCTCGCGGTCGGCTTTGGCGCGGATCGTGGCGGCGATCTGGTCGCCGTTGGCGCGGATGTCGGCGGCCTCGCGCTCGCGCTCGGTCTTCATCCGCCGGTAGACGGCGGCCGAGTTCTGCGCGGGCAGGTCGACGCGGGTCATGCGCAGGTCGACGATCTCGATGCCGAGCGCCTTGGCCTGCCGGTTCACGTCCTCCTGGATCTGGTGCATCAGCTGCCCGCGATCGGTCTTCACGATCGCGTCGCGGGTCGAGCGGGCGAGCACGTTGCGCAGGCCGGAATTGGTGAAGCTCGCGAGCCGCTGGTTGGCCAGCCCGATATTGCCCACCGCCTGGTAGAAGCGCAGCGGATCGACGATCCGGTAGCGGGCGAAGGCGTCCACCTCCAGGTTCTGCCGGTCGGCGGTGAGCACCGTCTGGACCGGCAGGTCGAGGTCGAGCACGCGCTTGTCGAAGACGACCACGTTCTCCATGAACGGGATCTTGAAGTACAGGCCGGGCTTGTCCTCGCCGGTGGCGTTGAGGACGGCCCGGACGCGGCCGAACTGCAGGACGAGCGCCTGCTGCATCTGGCCGACGGTGAAGATCGAGGCGTAGAGGCCGATCGCGACGATCGCCGCGACCACGATCAGGCCGGTGCGGAGAGCCTGTTTCATCGGGCAGCTCCCGTCTGGGCCTGGGCGCGGGCGCCGAACTCGGAGAGCGGCAGCACCGGCAGCACGCCGGCCGCGGTGGCACCGCCGGGCTGCGCCCCGTTCTGGTCGATGATCACCTTGTTCACGGAGCCCAGGACCTTCTCCATCGTCTCCAGGAAGATCCGCTCGCGGCTGATCGCCGGGGCGGCCTTGTAGGAGGCGTAGACCTCGCTGAAGCGCGCGGCCTGGCCGGTGGCGTCGGCGGTCGCCTTCGTCCGGTAGGCCTCGGCCTGCTGGACGATCTGGGACGCCTTACCGCGGGCCTGCGGCACCTCGCGGCTGGCGTAGGTCTTGGCCTCGTTCTGCGCCGTGTCGGCGTCCTGCTGGGCCGCGTTCACGTCGATGAAGGCGGGGCGCACTTCCGGCGGCGGGTTGACCGAGACGAGCTGCACCACCTCGATGCGCACGCCGGCGCCGTACTCGTCGAGCGCCTTCTGGACCATCTCCTTGACCTCCTGGGCGATGCTCGACTGCTCGTTGGTGAGGATCGCCTGGATGTTGCGGCGGCCGATCACCTCGCGCATCGCGCTCTCGGAGATCGCCTTGATGGTGCCCTCCGGATTCTGGAGGTTGAACACGAAGTCGGAGGCCTTCAGCGGGTTGACCCGCCACTGCACCTCGAAGTCGAGATCGACGATGTTCTCGTCGCCGGTGAGCATCAGGCTCTCGTCCGGCACGTCGCGGTTGCGGCCCTGCCCGTTCGGGCCGGCGCGGAAGCCGATCTGGATCGAGTTCTGGGAGCCGACATCCGGCTTCACCACCCCGCCGATCGGATAGGGGAAGTTGTAGCGCAGGCCCTCGCCCTTAGTGCCGACGTAGCGGCCGAAGATGGTCTCGATGCCGACCTGACGGGGGTAGACGGTGTAGAAGCCGGTCGCGAGCCAGATGGCGACGGCCAGGACGGCGATCACCGCCGCGCTGCGGCCGCCGCCGACGCCGGTCGAGCCGCCGCCGCCGTAACCGCCGCCCGAACCGCCACCGCCGCCCGGGATCAGACCGCGCAGGCGGTCCTGCCCGCGCCGGAGCAGGTCCTCGAGGTTCGGCGGCGTCTTGCCACCGCCGCCGCCGCTGCCGCCACCCCAGGGACCACCGCCGTTACCGCCGGGCCGGCCCCAGGGCCCCCCGCCGCCGCTCTGATTGCTCCAAGGCATCCTAGCCGTCGTCTCCTGCCTGTCCGCGCCCGGCCCACGTCCCGACCGGCGCCCCCTGCCTGAACGGCCACGCTCGCCCGCCTAGTCCCGACCATCCGGACCGATCGCACCGCGACCGCTCCCGGCTGGAGGCCTCGAGGGCCCGCACGCGCATCTTCCCGCAGGATGTGCAGGCCCGGCGTGAGCGCGCGCACCCGACAGGCACCTGCGGGCGCACGCCCCGTGCTGTCAAGGCTGGCAGGTGGGCATGCGCGGCGCGGAACGCAAATGCGGCGGCGCGCCTCAGCGTGCGCGCTCCCAGTCGACGAAGGCGAAGGCGTGCTCGTCCCGCGGGCCCGCCGGGTGCGCCTCGCGGAACGTCTCCCGGAAGCGGGCGCGGTCGAAGGCGGGGAACCGCACGTCGCCGGCGGGCTCGGCCTCGACCTCGGTGAGGTGGAGCCGGTCGGCGTGCGGGAGCGCGAGCGCGTAGATCTCGGCGCCGCCGACCACCATCAGCTCCGCCCCGGCGCCGGCCAGCGCGGAGGCCCAGTCGTGGACGGTCTCGACCCCCTCGGCGCGGAAGCCCGTGTCCCGGGTCAGCACCAGGGTGCGGCGCCCCGGCAGGGGCCGGCCGATCGAGTCCCAGGTGCGCCGGCCCATCAGCATCGGCTTGCCCATGGTCAGGGCCTTGAAGCGCTTGAGATCGCTGGAGAGATGCCAGGCGAGCCCGTTGTCGCGGCCGATCACGCCGTTGCGGGCGACGGCGGCGACCAGGGAAACGATCGGGCTCATACCGCCACCGGGGCCGCGATGGCGGGATGCGGGTCGTAGTTCTCGATGGCGATGTCCTCGAACCGGAAGGCGAAGAGGTCGCGCACCTCCGGGTTGAGCCGCAGGTGCGGCAGCGGGCGCGGCTCCCGGGCCAGGAGGGTGCGGGTCTGCTCCAGGTGGTTCCGGTAGAGATGCGCGTCGCCGAAGGTGTGGACGAAGTCGCCGACCCCGAGGCCGGCCACCTGGGCGATCATGTGGGTCAGGAGCGCGTAGCTCGCGATGTTGAACGGCACGCCGAGGAAGGCATCCGCCGAGCGCTGGTAGAGCTGGCAGGAGAGCCGCCCCTCGCTGACGTAGAACTGGAACAGGCAGTGGCAGGGGGCGAGGGCCATCCGGTCGAGGTCGGCCGGGTTCCAGGCCGACACGATCAGGCGGCGGGAATCGGGGTTGCGCCGGATCTCGTCGAGCACCCAGGCGATCTGGTCGACCGTGCCGCCGCCGGGCCTCTCCCAGGAGCGCCACTGCTTGCCGTAGACCGGGCCGAGATCGCCGTGCGCGTCCGCCCACTCGTCCCAGATCGTCACGCCGTTCGCCTTCAGCGCCGCCACGTTGGTGTCGCCCGCCAGGAACCAGAGCAGTTCGTGGATGATCGAGCGCAGGTGCAGCCGCTTCGTGGTGACGAGCGGGAAGCCCGCCGACAGGTCGAAGCGCATCTGGTGGCCGAACACCGAGAGCGTGCCGGTGCCGGTGCGGTCGTCCTTGGCGACGCCCGCGTCGAGGATCCGCCGGAGCAGGTCGTGATAAGCGTCCATCGCCCATTCCTGCGCGCCGGCGCGCCGGCCGGCAAGCGCGCCGCCGCCATATGTCCACCGCCGTCGCGCGGGAGCCGATCCGGCACGGGACTGCGCGACGGCGCCCTGTCGGCCAGACCGGCCCCAGATCAACCCTGAGACCGGCCCTCAGACCGGCCAGAGCAGGTAGGTCACCAGGGCGAGGTTGGACCAGCCGTGCAGGGCCATGCCGGGCCAGAGCCGGCCGGTGCGCCAGCGCAGCCAGCCCAGCGCCAGGGCGAGGGGCAGCAGCGAGACCGGCCGGGCGAGCCCCCAGGACGAGATGTGGGCGGCGGCGAAGATGAGCGCGGTGACCAGGATCGCCCCCGCGGGACCGACGGCCGCCCGGGCGCGGGCGAAGGCCTCGCCGCGCAGCAGCAGCTCCTCGGCCACCGGCGCCAGGATCGCCAGATAGGCGAGCCAGGCCGCGACCGCCGCCTGGCTCATGAACGGCGACAGCCGCACGTGCTGGCCGAAGCTCGCGCCGAACAGCTCCGCCGTGCCGGTGACCCAGGCGATGTGCAGCACCGGCCAGACCAGCAGGAGGCCCAGCAGCGCGACCGGCCGCATGCCGTTCGGCCGCTCGCGGTCGAGGGCGAGGCGCCGCCGCCAGCCGGCCCGGTCGTGCCACCACGCGCCGCCGAGCACCAGGGCGGCCAGGTAGACCTGGCGCAGGGCGTCGATCGCGAAGGCTCGGTGGGCGAGTTCCACCGCGCCCAGGAACGGGCGCCGCTCGGGGGGCAGGAACGGGTCGATCCCGCTCCAGAGGTCGAAGCCGACGCGCACCGTGGCAAGGGATAGGAGGCTCGCCGCGCCGAGATAGACGACCACGAGGGCGACCAGGGCGCCGAGCCGCCACGTCGCGGCCCAGGCGCGCTCGAGCGGGCCCCGCGCCTCGGGGACGGCGGCGCGCGACTGCGCACTTCCGGCAACAGCCTCCCCCGGAGGCTCCAAATGAGGCGGCGGCGCGACACGATCGGGCTTCAAAACCGGACCGATCCCCTCTATATCTCGGGAGCCGGTCGCGAGGCCGGCTATGGCGATAAACGTTCTTCGCAATAAACCTATCGGACCCGGGGGCGGTACCCGGCGCCTCCACCCGAGCCCAGGACATGCTGCCGCAAGGGGCGTGATCGGAACCGGGGCTTCGGCGGGGGCGAAATAGGATCGACGAGGGCGTAAAGGTTGAGCTTTCGCTCGGCATGGTTCCGCCGTTATCGGGCCTTTGCAATAGTTGCCAACGACAACTTTGCTCCGGTGGCGGTGGCCGCGTAAGCGGTCCCCAATATCGACCTAAAGTCCTAGCGGGTAGCTCCGCATAGGCGGGGTTCGGAGGCGCCTGGCAACAGAAGCCTCCACTTCAGTCCTCGGTCCGGCCATCCGCGGCGGGGCGCCGGGCAAACCGGGCGAGAGCGCGACCGCAGATGGCAGACGACCTGATCCGCTACGACCTCCTGGTACAGGACGCCCTGCGCGGCGTGGTGCGCAAGGTCCTGACCGACGCGGCCCGCGAGGGGCTGATGGGCGAGCACCATTTCTACGTCTCGTTCCGGACGGAGGCCCCCGGCGTGCGGATGTCGCAGGCCCTGCGCGAGAAGTACCCGCAGGACATGACGATCGTCCTGCAGCACCAGTTCTGGGACCTCAACGTCACCGAGCACGCCTTCGAGGTCGGCCTGTCCTTCTCGGGCGTGCCGGAGCGCCTGCTGGTGCCGTTCGACGCCCTGTCGGGCTTCTTCGACCCCTCCGTGCAGTTCGGCCTGAAGTTCGACCTCAGCGAGGCCGGCGAGACCCCCGAGGAGGCCAACGCCGCCCCGGCCAAGCCCGGTCCCCGCGGCGCCGGCTCGGAACCCGGCGAGGTGCGGCCCAAGAGCGCCGGTCTCGCGACGATCGGCGCGGGCGCGCCGAAGGGGCTGCCCGCGCCCGCCGCCCCGGTCGAGAAGGACGCCGGCAAGACCGACGACAAGGCCCCCCGCCCCGCCGCCAAGAAGGAGGGCGAGGAGGGCAGCGCCGAGGTCGTGAGCCTGGACGCCTTCCGCAAGAAGAGCTGAGATCGCCCCGGGCCGACTCGACGGCCGGGGGGTTCAAGCGGTGGACGACACGGTCGCGCAGCCGATTCTGTCGGCGAGTGAGCGGAAGCATCGCGCCAAGCGCTTCAACGAGGGTCTCAAGCTAGCCGCGACCCTGCTGAACTCGTCGGCCATCGCGACGATCGGCATCGCGGTCATCAATCCCCTCGCCCAGCGGCATCTCGATCTGGTCGCCGATGGCGGCTGGACTTTGCTGATCGCGGCGGTCGTCCTACATCTCATGGGTCAGATCATGATCAGATTCCTGCGCCCGGAGGATTGATCGCATGACCCAAGCTTATGCCAACCAGATCCTCGCGCTGGCCCTCGCCATGTCGGCGACGATCTTCGTCGGTGTCTGGATCGCGAGCCGGATCTACGACCGCAACACGCGCAGGCTCGAGACGCGGCGGGGCGACTAGCGCCGCGCCGCCGCCTCCATCCGCAAGCCGTGCTCCGGCCGGAGCGTCACCCGGTGGAGCGGCGTGACCGCGGGGTGATCCGCCGGCAGCCGGAAGCGCACCGCCCGGACCACGTGGGCCAGCACGATCACCGCCTCCTGGATCGAGAAGCTCTGGCCGATGCAGACCCGCGGCCCCGCCCCGAACGGCAGGTAGGCGAAGCGCGGGATCGCGTCCCGGTTCTCGGGCAGGAACCGCTCCGGCACGAAGGCCTCCGGGTCGTCCCAGAGCAGCTGGTGGCGGTGGAGCACCCAGGGCGCCACCATCACCAGCGAGCCCCGCGGCACCTTGATCCGGCCGAGCCGGTCGTCGCGGACCGCCTGCCGGCTGAGGAACGGCACCGGCGGGAACAGCCGCATCGCCTCCTCGATCACCGCCCGGGTGAAGGGCAGGCGCTCGACGGCGAAATCCCCCGGCCCGGCCGCGTCGACCTCGGCCTCGACCCGCGCCTGCGCGGCGGGATCCTGCGACAGGCAGTAGAGCGCCCAGGTCAGGGAATTGGCCGTGGTCTCGTGGCCGGCGGCGATGAAGGTGACGATGTTGGCCTTCACGGCGAGGTCCGAGAGCCCGTTGCCGGTCTCGGGATCCTGCGCGGCGAGCAGCAGGGTCAGCAGGTCCCGGGGCGCCTCGCCCCCCGCCATCAGCGCCTTCCGCCGGGCGATCAGTTCGTCGACCACCTCGGCGAAGAAGCGCCCCGCCGGGCGCGCCCGCAGGCGGCCGATCCGCGGCACGAAATCGGGCACGCCGAACACGTCGAGGGGGTCGATCGGCCCGACGGCCTCAAGGAAGCGCGTGATCGCGCGGCCCAGCGCGTCGGGATCGCTCGGCAAACCTTGTGTGAAGATCGTCCGCTCCAGCACGTCGAGGGTGACGCGGGTCATCTCCAGGGCGACGTCGACCCGCTTGCCGTCGCGGCGGACGAGGCGGCGGCCGAGCCGCGCCCCGGCGGCGTTCATCGCGTCGGAGAAGCCCTGGACCGTCCGGGCGTTGAAGATCGGCGCCAGCGTCCGGCGCTGGAGCCGCCACTCGTCGCCCTCGGCGCTGAGCAGGCCGTTGCCGAGCCCCGGGGCCAGCACGCGGCGCTGGAGGTCGTCCTTGCGGTAACCGTCGGGGTTCTCGATGAGCAGGTAGCGGATCAGCGCCGGGTCGCTCACCAGGGTGATCCGGCCCATCGCGCCCTCGGCCGCCACGACCGGCAGCTTGAAATGCGCGTCCATCCAGGTGGTGATCGGGTTCTTGCGCGCCGCCCGCAGGAACTCGAACAAGCCGAGCGGCTCCTTCAGCGGCGGCGGCACGACGGGGCGGAACCGGGTGCCGGCCATCGGTTCGGAGAGATCGATCGTGGCGCTCATCGGCTCCTTGTCCGGCGGGAACAGAGCCCCGCCCTTGTCGGCGCACCGGGGAAAACCGGCATCGCGATTCACCCGCGCCTCATTTAAGTAGGCACCGCACTGCACCAGACGTAGAGGCCACGATGTCGCCCACCGAGACCGCCACCCGCACCGAGTCCGACACCTTCGGTCCGATCGAGGTCCCGGCGCATCGCTACTGGGGCGCGCAGACGCAGCGCTCGATCCAGAACTTCAAGATCGGCACCGACCGGATGCCGGCGCCGCTCGTCCACGCCCTCGGGGTGGTGAAGCAGGCCGCCGCCCTGGTGAACAAGGATCTCGGCGCCCTCGACCCGAAGCTCGCCGACGCCATCGCGGCCTCGGCCGCCGAGGTCGTGGAGGGCCGCTACGACGACGAGTTCCCGCTCGTCATCTACCAGACCGGCTCGGGCACCCAGTCGAACATGAACGCCAACGAGGTGATCGCCAGCCTCGCCAACGAGCGCCTGGGCGGCCAGCGCGGCGGCAAGTCGCCGGTCCACCCGAACGACCATTGCAACCGCGGCCAGTCCTCCAACGACACCTTCCCCACGGCCATGCACATCGCGGTGGCCCGCGAGATCCAGGGCCGCCTGCTGCCGGCGCTCTCCCACCTCCACGCCGCCCTCGACGCCAAGGCCAAGGCCTTCGACGCGATCGTCAAGATCGGGCGCACCCACCTGCAGGACGCGACCCCGGTCTCGCTCGGCCAGGAATTCTCCGGCTACGTCGCGCAGGTCGCCCTCGGCGGCTCGCGGGTCGCCGCGACCCTGCCGGGGGTGCTGGCGCTCGCCCAGGGCGGCACCGCGGTCGGCACCGGCCTCAACGCCCATCCGGAATTCGCCGAGCGCTTCGCCGCCAAGGTCGCCGAGCTGACCGGCCTGCCCTTCACCTCGGCCGAGAACAAGTTCGAGGCGCTCGCGACCCACGACGCCCTGGTGTTCACGCAGGGCGCCCTCTCGGCGCTCGCCGCCGGCCTGTTCAAGATCGCCCAGGACATCCGCTTCCTCGGCTCGGGCCCGCGCTCCGGCCTCGGCGAGCTGTCGCTCCCCGAGAACGAGCCCGGCTCCTCGATCATGCCCGGCAAGGTCAACCCGACCCAGTGCGAGGCCCTGACGATGGTCTGCGCCCAGGTGATCGGCAACGGCACCACGGTGAGCTTCGCCGGCTCTCAGGGCAATTTCGAGCTCAACGTGTTCAAGCCGGTGATCGCCAACGCGGTGCTGCAGTCGGTGCGGCTGCTCGCCGACGCGGCAGTGAGCTTCACCGACAACTGCGTCGTCGGCATCAAGGCCAACGAGGACAAGATCGCCGACCTGATGAGCCGGTCGCTCATGCTGGTGACCGCGCTCGCTCCCTCGATCGGCTACGACAAGGCCGCCGAGATCGCCAAGACCGCGCACAAGAACGGCACGACCCTCAAGGAGGAGGCCCTGCGCCTCGGCTACGTGACCGAAGAGGAGTTCGAGCGCGTGGTCCGGCCGGAGACCATGCTGGCCCCCAGCGCCGACTAAGTTTGCGACTTGGCCGGCGCGGATGTCCTGCGCCGGCCGCCATTGCCGGGAGACGATCCATGGCCGAGATCATCAACCTGCGTCAGGTCCGCAAGGCGAAGGCCCGCGCCGAGGCCGACACGAAGGCCGAGTCCAACCGCATCGCCTTCGGGCAGCCGAAGAAGGCCAGGACGCTCCAGCAGCGCCGCAAGGCCCTGGAGACCGAGCGGCACGAGGGCCACCGCCTGGAGCGGGGCGAGCCCGACCCGGCGGACTGAGAGCAAATCCGGATGCAGCAGCCCCACCGCCCTCGCGAGCGGAGCGAAGCGATCCAGTCGCGCCACGCCGACCAGGGCCGCGCTGCCCCGGATCGCTTCGCTCCGCTCGCGAGGACGGGACGCGCAGCCGCCTCGCCATGAGCCCGGGCATCACCAAGCGCTCCGTGATGATCGCCGGCCACCGGACCAGCGTGTCCCTGGAGGACCCGTTCTGGGCGGCCCTGCGGGCGATCGCGGAGGCGCGGGGCCAGTCGGTCCAGGCCCTCATCGGGCACATCGACGCCGGCCGCGACGGCCAGAACCTGTCCTCGGCGATCCGCGTGTTCGTGCTGGAGGCCGTCCGCGCGATGCCGGAAACGTGAGCGCCGCGCGCCCTGGCCGCTCTCCCGATCCTGAATAGGTTCTGACGATCGCGTGACAAATCCACGCACGAAGGAGACCCCATGGCCAGTAGAGAGCCGCTGCTCAAGACCATCCCGATCGCGGAGCTGCGCCCGACGCAGATGACCGTGGGCTACCGGGAAGTGGCGGAGAAGCGGCGGCGCTGGCGGGAATACGACGGCGAGAAGAAGAAGGAATTCCTCGGCGCCCACATGATCCCGACGCTGCTCGGGCCGAAGAAGCGCCACTACATCATCGATCACCACCACCTCTCCCGCGCCCTGCACGAGGAGGGCGTCGAGAACGTTCTCGTCACCGTGGTGGCCGACCTGCACTACCTCGACAAGGACGCGTTCTGGACGGTCTGCGACCACAAGTCCTGGACCCACCCCTACGACGCCGACGGCGTCCGCCAGCACTTCGACGACATCCCGAAGTCGGTCGACGCCCTGGTGGACGACCCCTATCGCAGCCTCGCCGGCGAGCTGCGCCGGGCCGGCGGCTTCGCGAAGGACACGACGCCGTTCAGCGAGTTCCTCTGGGCCGACTTCCTGCGGCGGAACATCAAGGAGAAGCGGATCGAGAACGACTTCTCCTCGGCCCTGGAGCGGGCGATGTCGCTGGCCAAGTCCAAGGACGCCGACTACCTGCCCGGCTGGTGCGGGCCGGTGACCCGCCACATCCGCTGAGATCCGCTGGGATCCGCTGGGATCCATGTTGGGATCCGCGTCGGGATCGGCCGACGCGCGGCGCCGCCTAGATGCCCCAGTAGGGCGCCGCGTCGTAGTAGCGGTGGATCTGCTCCTCCCAGGCGCCGTCCGCGGCCGGATCGGTGCCCTCGGGGGTGCGGGCCGGGGCGGCGCGCAGCTGCGCCTCGGTGATGTCGACCACGTAGGCGTCCTGCTGCGGCTCGAACCGCAGCACCGACCAGGGCAGCGTGTAGAAGTCCTCGCCGAGGCCCAGGAACCCGCCGAAGCTCATCACCGCGTAGGCGACCCGGCCCGAGACCTTGTCGAGCATCAGCCGCTCGATCCGTCCGACCCGGGTCCCGTCGGGCCGGCGGACATCCGTCCCGATGACCCGATCGCTGGCGATCAGGCGGCGGGGCTCCCGGCCGGCCGGGTTCGCCGTGCCGGGCTGACCGGTGTCCGTTCCCGTTCCCGTGGCCGTCATCGCCGCCTCCCGACCGTTTCCGCGCGACGCGCGCCGTCTGCCCGAAAAACGCCCCGCCCCTGGGCCACGTTCCGGCGGGCGCCCGCGCCCGCCCTCTCCAGCCGGACGAACAGCCCCCGCATGCCGATGCCGCGTTTCGCCCAGAGCCTCGCGCTCGCCGCCCTGCTCCTGCCCGCCGCCGCGCAGGCCCAGGATCGCGGCAGCGTCAATCCGAAGCCGCTGCCGCCCCTGGAGCATCCGGACGCGCCCTCGACGCCCGCCAAGGCGCTGTTCGGGCGGGTCACCAAGGCGTCCTCCGGTCCGGCCCACATCTACGGCTTCTACGCCAAGGGCTGCTTCGCCGGCGGCGAGGCGCTGCCGCTCGACGGGCCGAACTGGCAGGTCATGCGCCCGTCCCGCAACCGGATGTGGGGCACGCCCTATCTCGTCGACTTCATCGAGCGGCTGTCGCAGAAGGCCGCCCGGGTCGGCTGGCCCGGCCTCCTCGTGGGCGACATGGCCCAGCCCCGCGGCGGCCCGATGATCACCGGCCACGCCTCGCACCAGATCGGCATCGACGCCGACGTCTGGCTGACGCCGATGCCCGACCACCGCATGAGCCGGGCGGAGCGCGAGGAGACCTCGGCCACCGACATGGTCCGCCGCGACCGCCTCGACATCGATCCCCAGGTCTGGACGCCCACGCACCTGCAGCTGATCAAGATCACCGCCGAGCAGCCGGAGGTGGAGCGCATCTTCGTCAACGCGGCAATCAAGAAGGCCCTCTGCCGCGACGCCGCGGGCAGCCGCTGGATGTCCAAGGTCCGCCCGATGTACGGGCACAATTACCACTACCATATCCGGCTTTCCTGCCCGGCCGGCCAGGAGGATTGCCAGCCCCAGGGCGCGCCGCCGCCGGGCGACGGCTGCGACGACCTCAGCTACTGGTTCTCGGACGCGGTGCTCCACCCGAAGCCCCCGAAGACGCCGCCGAAGGCCAAGCCCGCCATGACCATGGCGGCGCTGCCCGCCGCCTGCCGGGCGGTGCTGAAGGCGCCGTAGGCGGGGGCCCCGGGCGATTGCCGCTCAGGGCGCTGGGGCCTCCGCGTAGGGCGTGCCGGCCAGCGCCGCCGCGAGGCCGGCCGTCCCCCGGTCGACGACCGCTAGGAAGGCGGCATTCGCCGCCTCCGTCCGCCCCGTCGCCCGGAAGGTCCGGTGCGCCCGGAGGAAGGCCACGCTCCAAGTCGCCAGCAGCAGGCCGGCCGCTAGGTCGGCGTCGGGATCCTCGGGCCCGCGCCCGACGGATTCGGCGAGCGCGACCCGCACCACGCCCGCGAGTTCGTCCCGGATCGCCCGGGCCCGGGCCTTGAGCGTCTCGCTCCCGGCCGCCGTCGCGACGAAGGCGCCGCTGCGCGCCGAGAATTCCACGACCGGGTTCCGGCCCGTCACCAGCCGGTGCGCCAGCCGGCGGAGCGTCTCGACCGGCGCGACCCGGGGATCGCGCTGCCGCAGGGTCTCGCGCAGGAGTGCGCGCCCCTCCTCGTCCCGGTCGTAGAACATGTCCTCCTTGCGGGGGAAATGGTTGAACACGGTCATCCGGCCGACATCCGCCGCCGCCGCGATCTCATCGACCGTCACGGCGTCGAAGCCGTGCTCCAAGAACAGCCGCGTGGCGGCGTCGGAGATGGCCTGCCGGGTGGCGAGGCGCTTGCGGGACCGGCGGTCGGGAGGCGTTGACATGCGCCGCCTCATACCACATCCATTTATGGACTGAGTATAGGAATGGATTAAGTCCATGGATAAGCCTGTCGACGTCGTCGTGGTTGGAGCCGGGCCGGTCGGGCTCCTCACCGCCATCGAGCTGACCCTCGGGGGCGCGCGCGTCCGGGTGCTGGAGCGGCTCACCGAGCCGAGCACCACCATCAAGGCGCTGGGGCTCGGCCCCCTGGGCGTCGAGGCGCTGCAGCGGCGGGGGATGGGCGCGGCGATCGAGGCCGCCGAGGCGCGGAGCCTCGCGGCGATGGACCGCCTGCCGGGTCAGGTCGGCGGCGGCCCGCGCGGGGCGCAGTTCAGCGGCCATTTCGGCTTCCTGTTCATCCGCCGCGGCCCGCAGGCGGAGCCGGACCGGCGCATGCGCGCGGTCGATCAGCAGAGCCTCGAAGCCATGCTGCTCGACCGCGCCGCGGCGCTCGGGATCGACCTGCGCCGCGGCTGCACGCTCACGGGCTTCACGGAGTCGGCCGACGGGGTCGAGGTGGCCTGGACCGCGCCGACGGGCGACGCGCGCGTCCGCTGCGCCTATCTCGTCGGCTGCGACGGCGGCCGCAGCGCGGTCCGCAAGATGGCCGGCTTCGCCTTCCCCGGCACGCCGCCGACGCTCACCATGTACCAGGCGATCGCCGATCTCGACGATCCCGCCGGCGCGCTGCCGGTCGGCTGGCACTGCGGGCCGGGGGGCGTCTACGGCCACGGGCCGTTCCCGCGCCGCCTGTTCATGCTGGATTTCAGCGGCCCGCCGGCCGACCGGCAGGCGCCGGTCACGCGCGACGAGATCGAGACCGCCCTGCGCCGGATCAGCGGCACGGACGTCCGCGTCGCCCGGATCGCGGTCGCGAACCGGTGGGCCGACAACACGCGCCTCGTCGACACCTACCGCCGGGGCCGCGTGCTGCTCGCCGGCGACGCGGCGCATGTCCACGCGCCCTTCGGCGGCCAGGGCCTGAGCCTCGGCCTGGGCGACGCCGCCAATCTCGGCTGGAAGCTCGCCGCCGTGCTGCGCGGGGAGATGCCCGAGACCCTGCTCGACACCTACACGGCCGAGCGGCGCCCGGTGGCCGAGGCCGTCACGGCGAACACCCGCGCCCAGGCGGCGATCCTGCGGCCTGATCCGCAATCGGGCGCGCTGCGCGACCTGGTGGCGCGGCTCCTGGAGAGCGACGAGGTCAGCCGGATCCTCGGCGGCCTGATGCGCGGCCTGAGCGCCCGGTACGATCTCGGCTCGGCCGAGGACGCGGTCGGCCGGATGGCCGGCGACGGGCCGCTCGGCGCCGGCGGCGCGACGCTCTACGGCGCGATGCAGGACGGCCGGGGCCTCCTCGTCGACGGCAGCGCCGACGGCGCGGCCTCCCGGATGGTCGCCGCGGCGACGGGCCAGGTGACCTGCGTGGCGGTCCCGGACGGGCCCTCGACGCTGGTCCGCCCCGACGGCTGCGTCGCCTGGACGGGCGCGGCAACCGCGCTCGACGGCCTGCGGGAGGCGGTGGGCCGCTGGTTCGGCCCGTCACCGGCCGGGCCGCTCGGCGCGCCGGCTCCGATGTGCTAACCGCCCCGGATGCCCCGCTGGCTCTTCATCCTCCTCGCGACCGCCCTCGCCCTCTCGGTCCTCGGCAGCGTCCTGATCGTGCTGCGCAGCCCGAACAGCACGCCGCCCCTGCGGGGCGCCGCCGCCGGCGCCCCGGTGCCGGGCCCGCAGGCGCGGCCCGACAGCCGGAGCCCGTGAGGCTCGGGCGGCGCCGCCGGTTCCCACCGGGCCGCAGCAGCCGGCCGGGTTCCTGGCCGGCTTCTTGGCCAGATTCTTGGCCGGGTTCCTGGCCGGGGACTGCCGGTGGCAGGCCTCCGCGAAGCAGTGCGCCGGCGGCTCGCCTCCCGGTCTCGGGCGTCCGCCCGGTACGGGAAGGTGGGGACCGCCGGACGATGTTCGGCGCCCGCCCTCCGCGAACCGCGCCGCGAGAGACTGGACCGCGCGGGCAAATTCCGGCTTGGTGCCCCGACGAAGCGGGTCGGATGGCCGCCCTGCGCGGCGCTGTGAGGGGCTGATCCGGATGGAGACGGGCGGGACCGCCACGAGCCACGTGCCGGACGAGCTGAAGGCGGAGTCGCACCGGGGCGACCCCTTCGCGGCCGCCGTGCGGGCGACCCGGATGCCGATGATCATCACCGATCCGGCCCAGCACGACAATCCGATCGTCTTCGTGAACGACGCGTTCCTGAAGCTGACCGGCTACACCCGAATGGAGGTGGTCGGCCGCAACTGCCGCTTCCTGCAGGGGCCCGACACCGAGGCGGCGGCCGTGGACCGCCTCCGCGCGGCCATCCGGCGGGAGGAGGATATCCGGGTCGACCTCCTCAACTACCGCAAGGACGGCTCGACCTTCCAGAACGCCCTCTACGTCGGGCCGGTGCGGGACGAGGCGGGCCGGGTGGTCTACTTTTTCGCCTCGCAGCTCGACGTCAGCGAGCACTACGCGCTGACCGCCGAGATCGAGCGGCTGAAGGCCGCCCTGGCCGAGGCCGAGGCCAAGCTCGCGGCCCGCTAGGCCGCCCGGAGGATCAGGGCTTCGTCAGGAACCCGATCGGCTCGCGGCCCGGCTGGCCGAGCCAGAGCAGGACCGCGCCGAGCCCGAGGCCGATCAGGGAGGCCGGCGCCAGGGTGAGCGGCAGGCCCAGGATGTGCCAGAGCCAGGGCGCCGCCCCCTCCACGCTGCCCTGCAGGGCGCTGGCCTTGTCCTTGAACAGGATGGCGATCACGTCGGAGAGCGGCGTCACCCGCAGCCCGTTGTTGGCGATGGAGCGGGCGCCGTCGTAGACCAGCGCGACGAAGCCGCCGGCCATCAGCAGGAAGCCCAGGACGCGGGCCAGGAAGCGGAACATCGCGGGGCCTTCTGAGCCTTGCCTTACGGGCCGTGGGGGCCGGAGCGGCGCGCCCGCCCCGGGAGTATGGGGCCGCGCCGCAAGGTGCAAGCGCCCGGGGCGAGCGTCGATCCGCGCGGTTGCCGGGCCCTCGGGCCCGTGCCACAGGGTCGCCCGGCGGCGGCGGGCCGTGCGGGAACGGTCGACCTTGGACGCGCGCGCGACGAATCTCGGCCTCGTGATCTTCGATTGCGACGGCGTCCTGGTGGACAGCGAGCCCCTGAGCCTCGCCTGCCTGACGGCCGGGCTCAACCGGATCGGCGCGGACATCGACTTCGCCACCGTGCGGGCGCGCTTCACCGGCACCGCGATGCCCTCGATCATGGCGCACGTCGCCCGCGATTACGGCGTCACCGCCCCCGACGGCTTCGTCGAGGCGGTGAAGGCCGAGACCCTGGCGCTGTTCGACGCGGAGCTGCGGGCGATGCGCGGCGTCGCCGAGGCGGTCGCCGCCGTGGGCCTGCCGGTCTGCGTCGCGTCGAGCAGCGACCCGGTTCGGCTGCGCCACTCCCTGACGCTGACCGGGCTCCTGCCCCTGTTCGGCGACCACGTCTTCTCCTCGGCGCAGGTGGCGCGGGGCAAGCCCTTCCCAGACCTGTTCCTGTTCGCCGCCGAGCGGATGGGCGTCGCCCCGGCGGCCTGCCTCGTGATCGAGGACAGCGTCCCCGGGGTCACGGCGGCCCGGAGTGCCGGCATGCGGGTCGCGGGCTTCACGGGCGGCGGCCACTGGGGTCACGACCCGGCGGGCGCCGGGCTCGCGGAGGCCGGTGCGGCCCGGATCTTCTCGGACTTCTCCGACCTCGCCGCGGTGATCGCCGCCGCCTGAACGATCCGCCTCCCGGACGCGCGCCCGGGACCGGCTTCCTGCCAGGCCGGCCCTCGAAATCGGAAGTCCGTTCCGTTGACGGTGCGCCGTGCCGCGCCCATCTTCAGGAGTGCCGGCCCGGCCGCGCCCGCCGGGTGCTCGACAGGGCCGGCCGCGGTCCTTTGAGAAGCGTAGCTTGCGCCGCGTGATCAAACGCTAAAGCACTGCGCCGGCCCCGCGCCGCGCGGTCCTTCAGTCTGGAGGACGTCCGATGGTCACTCGCACATCGTCCCTTCGATACCCGCTCCCGATCGCCCCCTGCTGCCCCGCCGCCCGCCGGCGCTGTCGACGCTGAGCCCCGTCGATCCTCCGCAGCAGCCAACGCGATCCGGCACGGCGACCGGCCGGCCCAGGGAGTTCCCGATCCGATGCACAGCCTCGCAGAGTACAAGCCCGAAGACCGTCCCGACCTCGCGGACCCGGCGCTCGGCCCGAGCGAACCCGCCCGGGTGATCGAGATCGGTGAGGTCACCGCCGGGATCGCCGTCCCCGAGGGGCGCGGCGTCCGGTTCTTCTCGTCCGCGCGCGATTTCGACGGGCTCGACGGCGCCGTGTTCCGCACGGCCGAGCAGGCCGCCCGCGCGGCCCGCGCGCGCATGAGCGCCCGGTCCCCCGACCGGTCGCACCGGCCCGCGCTGCGGCGGGCCTGATCCGCCCGCTACTTGCTGCACTCGTCCCGGGTGCGCTTCATGGCCTCCGCGAATCCGCCGAGCGCGTACTCGTCGCTCGTCGGGTTCCCGCGCATCGACGTGGCCTTGATGATGATCTTCGGGTTGCGGGCGCTCATCTCGGAGACGACCCGCGCCTCCTCGGCGGGGTTCTGCAGCCAGGCATTGCCGTCCTTGACCACGAGGCCGTAGCGGCTGGCGCCGAGGTTGAGGCTCGGGTCGGTCGGCGCGGCCGCGGAGCCGGGCTTGACCTGGGAGGCCGCGGGCTTCGACGGGAAGCCCAGCATCACCGCCACCTCGTTCTGGATGTTCTCGCCCTTGCGCACGCTCACGAACAGGTAGGCGGTGTCGCGCTTCAGGGTCTTGGGCGAGCGCGTCTGCGGCTGCGCGATCGCGTAGCAGAGCTTGTTGCGGCCGTCGCCGTTCACGAACACGTTCCAGTCGCCGAAGATCGCCACCGGGGTGGCCTGCTGCATCCCCGGCGGGGTCGCGGTCTTCTTCTCGGCGCGCTTGCTCCGCTCGCGGCCGTGCCGCCGACCGCGCCGCGACGGGGCCGCGTCGCCACCGCCGGCGTCCGGGGCCGCCGCCGCGTCCTGGGCGTGGGCCGCCGTCGCGACCAGGCAGGTCCCGCCGAGCACACCTCCGACGAGGCCGGTAACCAGCCCGGAGGCGAGCAGGGCGAGAGCTCCGACCGGGAGCGAGCGGGGGACGCGGACCATCTTCACTTCCTGACGACGGGCGGCTCCGTCAGGAGCCGGACCGGGGTTCGGGATTAGTGAAGCTTGCGTAAAACGTCGGCAAGATGGCGAGGCGGGATCCGTCGACAATCAGACGGCGCGGGCTTCCGTCGCCCGGGCCGCGATGACGCCGGCCGGGACCGGCAGCGCCTCGACCGCCGGGCCGGCGGGCACCGCGATCGCGTTCGGCCGGACCGGCGGAGCGGCCTTGCGGGGCGGATCGTTGTAGGGGGTGTTGTAGCCCTTGCGCACGGCGGCCCAGTAGGACTCGCGCGTCAGGCCCGAACCGGTCAGGGCGGCGTCGATCATCGCCGTGGCGTGCGCCGCGAAATCCGGCACCTCCTCCGTGTTCAGCCAACTCTCGACAGGCATCCTGCGAACTCCGATCCAGACGGCGAAGCTTGTAGCTGAGCGGACTTAGCCAGACGGTGAACGCGCGGGCGGGCCGAGGGTTGCAATGCACAATTTTGAACGGTCCTGTGGATGAGCGGGCGCCGTCCTGCGGGCGGGGCAGTCCGCGTCACGCCCGGTGAACGACGAGGGTGAAGCCTTCCTCCGGCGTCGGCGGCACGAAGTAGCGGCTGAACAGGTCGAACTCCGTGTCCGTCACCGTGAAGGGATGGGCACCCCCGGCGTTCCGCAGGCGGAGGCGGGCCTTGCAGACCGCGTCGGGCACGTCGAGGACGTGGAGCCGGTGGGCGACGCCGGCCGCCTCGAACAGGGTCCGCATCCAGGCCCGGCTGGCGACGGTGTTGGCCGGGAAGTCCAGCACGACCGACAGGCCGAGGCGCAGCAGCGCCACGAGGTGCGGCGCCATCGCGTCGCGCAGGCGCGCCGCGTTGCGCGCGTAGTCGGCCAGGGAGGTCTGCTGACCGGGATAGAGCCGCGCGAGCCACGGATCCTCCGCGACCACGATGGTGCCGGGGCTCTGCCCCAGGCGGTCGGTCAGCGTCGATTTGCCGGCGGCGATCTTGCCGCACACGAGGTGCAGCGTCGGGACGTGGGAGGACATGGGGAGTCTCGGACGCGGACCTCGGGCGCGGCGGGGGCCGCGGGACGTTCACAGGCGGATCGGCCCGGCCTGACGGATCAGGCCGGGTTCCGAATTCGGCCGCGCATCGCGGCCCCCGCGCTGTGAATCGGCAAGGTCATGGTCCCACTCTGCCATCCGTCGGGCGCCGCCGCCAAGGGGCGGCGGCCGGCGAGCGCGGCGGCTCAGCCCAGCCGCTCGATCCAGGCCTGCGCCTGGCGCCGGACGTTGTCGGGCGCGGTGCCGCCGTAGCTGGTGCGGCTCGCCACCGAGTTCTCGACGCCCAGCACCGCGTAGACCGCCTCGGTGATCCGCGGCTCCGCCTCCTGCATCTCGGGCAGCGACAGCGCCTCGAGGCCGACGCCCTTGGCGGAGGCCGCGCCGACGAGGCGGCCGGTGACGTGGTGCGCCTGACGGAACGGCAGCCCGAGCTCGCGCACCAGCCAGTCGGCGAGGTCGGTGGCGGTGGCGTAGCCGGAGCCAGCGGCGCGGCCGAGCACCTCGGCGTTGGGCTCCAGGTCCTTCACCATGCCAGTCATGGCGGCGAGGCACAGAGACAGGGCCTGGAGGGCGTCGAACGTGCCCTCCTTGTCCTCCTGCATGTCCTTCGAGTAGGCGAGCGGCAGGCCCTTCATGACGATGAGCAGGCCGGTCAGCGCGCCGATGATCCGGCCGCTCTTGGCCCGCACCAGTTCGGCGGCGTCGGGGTTGCGCTTCTGCGGCATGATCGACGAGCCGGTCGTGAACCCGTCCGACAGCCGCACGAAGTTGAACTGGGCCGAGGTCCAGACCACCAGCTCCTCGGCGAAGCGCGACAGGTGCACGGCGCAGATCGAGGCCGCCGCCAGGGACTCCAGGGCGAAGTCGCGGTCGGCGACCGAGTCGAGGGAGTTGGCGGTCGGCCGGTCGAAGCCGAGGGCGGCCGCGGTGGCGTGCCGGTCGATCGGGAAGGACGTTCCGGCGAGCGCGGCGGCGCCCAGCGGGCACTCGTTGAGCCGCGCCCGGGCGTCGCGGAACCGGCCCCGGTCGCGGGCCAGCATCTCGACATAGGCGAGGCAGTGATGGCCGAAGGTCACCGGCTGGGCCGACTGGAGATGGGTGAAGCCCGGCATCACGGTGCCGGCGTGCTTCAGCGCCGCCTGGCTGAGGGCGCGCTGCAGGTCGGCGGCCTGCTGGTCGAGGGAATCGAGGGTGTCGCGCACCCACAGCTTCATGTCGGTGGCGACCTGGTCGTTGCGCGAGCGCGCCGTGTGCAGGCGGCCGGCGGCCGGGCCGACGATCTCGGTCAGCCGGCTCTCCACCGACATGTGGATGTCCTCGAGCTCGCGCTTGAACGCGAAGGTGCCGCCCTCGATCTCGTCGCGCACGGACTTGAGCCCGGCCTCGATCGCGGCCACATCCTCCGCCGGCAGGATGCCGGCCTGGCCCAGCATCGCCACATGCGCCAGCGAGCCGCGGATATCCTGGGGCGCGAGGCGCTTGTCGAACCCGATGGAGGCGTTGATCTCCTCCATGATCTCCGCCGGGCCGCTCGCGAAGCGGCCGCCCCACATCCGGTTGCTCATGTCGATCCTTCCGCGCCCTGACCGTCCCGAGGCCCGAGCCTGATGCCCGGCCGCACGCCCATCCTGGCCGGCGCGGGCGTCGCCGCGCTCGCCGTCCTCGGCCTCGCCCTATACGGGAGCGGTCTCCTGCCCGGCAACACGGGCGGCGCCCTTCAGCCCTGCGCCGCCGCCAAGCCGGCGCTCGCCCGGGTCGACGCCGCCGCGAAGGGCGAGGTCGCCGCCATGCAGGCCCCGCCGCAGGCCCGGCCGGCGCCGGACATCCGGTTCAAGGGGCCGGACGGCGCCGAGACTGGCCTCGCCGACCTCAGGGGCCGGCTGCTCCTCGTCAATCTCTGGGCGACGTGGTGCGCGCCCTGCAAGGCCGAGATGCCGGCCCTCGACCGGCTCCAGGCGCAGCTCGGCGGGCCCGACTTCCAGGTCGTCGCGATCAACGTCGACACGCGCAACCTCGAGAAGCCGGCGGAATGGCTGAAGCAGGCGGGCATCCGCGATCTCGCCTTCTACGCCGATCCCGGCGGCCGCGTGCTGCCGATCCTCCAGCGCGACACGCAGTCGCCCGGCCTGCCGACCACGATGCTGGTCGACGCGCAGGGCTGCACGATCGGGGTGATGAAGGGGCCGGCCGCGTGGTCGAGCCCGGACGGGCTGGCGCTGATCCGCGCGGCGCTGGGGCGGACGTCGTAACGGCCGCGGCCGCGCGGTTGCGCGCGTCTCCGATGCGCGGCAAGGCGTGTCGCGATGACCTCGCCCGCCCCTGACCGCGCCCCGCCGAGGCGGAGGCCCCGCCCCCTCTCGATCATCCGCACGCTGCTCGCCGGCGAGGCGGCGGGCGGGCTGATCCTGATGGCGGCGGCGGCCCTGGCGCTGGTCGTCGCCAACGGGCCGCTCGCGGACAACTACGCGCACGCCCTCCACGCGGCCCTCGGACCGATGAGCGTCCAGCACTGGATCAACGACGGCCTGATGGCCGGGTTCTTCCTGCTGGTCGGCCTGGAGATCAAGCGCGAGGCTTTCGACGGACGGCTGCGGACCTGGCCCGACCGGGTCCTGCCGGGCTTCGCGGCGCTCGGGGGCATGGCGGTCCCGGCCGCGTTCTACGCGCTCGCCAATCTCGGCGCCGGCACCCTGCGGGGCTGGGCGATCCCGGCCGCCACCGACATCGCCTTCGCGCTGGGCGTCCTCGCGCTCCTCGGCTCGCGGGTGCCGGTCTCCCTCAAGATCTTCCTCAGCGCGGTCGCCATCGTCGACGACCTCGGCGCCGTGGTGGTGATCGCGCTGTTCTACAGCTCCGGCCTCGACCTCACCATGCTGGGGCTCGCCGCCGCGGTGCTGGCCGCCCTCTACGGCCTCAACCGGGCGGGGATCGGGTGGCTCCCGGCCTACGGGCTCCTCGGCCTCGTGCTGTGGGTCCTCGTGCTGCGCTCCGGGATCCACGCGACGATCGCGGGCGTGCTGCTAGCGCTCACGATCCCGATCCGGGTCAGCCCGGGCCGGCCGGAGGACGCGCACTCGCCCCTGCACCGGCTGGAGCACGCCCTCGCCCCCTGGATCACCTACGGGGTGGTCCCGGTCTTCGGCTTCGCCAATGCCGGCGTGGACCTGTCGGGCCTCACCCCCGAGGCCCTGCTCCAGCCGGTGACGCTCGGCATCGCGGCGGGCCTGTTCCTCGGCAAGCAGGCCGGCGTGTTCGCGAGCCTGCGGCTGGCGGTGGCGCTGGGATGGGCCAAGCGCCCGGCCGGGGCCGGCTGGGGGCAGGTCTACGGGGTCGCGGTCCTGTGCGGCATCGGCTTCACCATGAGCCTGTTCATCGGCGGCCTCGCCTTCCCGGACCCGCAGCACGAGACCGCCGTGAAGCTCGGCGTGCTCGCGGGCTCGGCCCTGTCGGGGCTCGCCGGCGCGGCGATCCTCCTCGTCGCGAAGCGCCGCGTCGCCCCGCACTAGCGGGCGGCTTCTCCGTCATTGCGAGCGCAGCGAAGCAACCCAGGGCAGCGGAACATCGGGAAGCGTGGCGCCGTCTCGATTGCTTCGCTCCCCTCGCAATGACGGCGGCGCAAGGACGGCACCTCTTCCACGTGCCGGGCTCCGTCCGGCGCGAAAATGCGCTACCCCCCGTGGGCATGCGCTTCTATCTCGGCCTCGCCACCACCTTCCACGACCCGGCCCTCGCCCTGGTCGGCCCCGACGGCACCCTGCTCTTCGCCGAGGCGGCGGAGCGCGCCCTGCAGTACAAGCGCGCGCCGAACTGCGAGCCGGACGCCCCGTCCGCGATGGCGGCGCTGCTGAAGGCGCACGTCCCGCCGGGCTCGGAGCTCGTCGTCGCCTCCACCTGGGGCCCGCAATTCAGCGACTTCCTGCGCGGCCAGGCCGGTGCCGGGGCGTTCGACCTGATGGCGCTCGCCGCCCACACCACGGCGCTCAACCGCTCCTACGTGCCCGAGCAGGCCGAGCGGGTGTTCATCGCCGACCTTCACGGCGCCCAGGAGCGGGCCGGCCACGGCACCCTGCTGGCCCTGAACCAGGAGGCGCGGATCACCGGCGCGGCGCCCCGGGCGACGATCGCCGGGCAGCGGCGCTACCCGCACCACCTCTGCCACGCCGCCTACGGCCTCTGGGGCAGCCCGTTCGAGACGGCCACCGCCCTGGTGGTCGACGGCATGGGCGAGACCGGCGCGGCGGCGATCTACCGCCTGGAGGGCGGCCGGATCACGGAGCTGCGCCGCCACCGCGGGCGCGGCTCGCTGGGCTTCCTGTACGGGCTGATCACCGACCTCGCCGGCTTCGACCAGGTGAAGGGCGAGGAGTGGAAGATCATGGGGCTCGCCCCCTACGGCCGGCCCGACCCGGACCTCGCCGCCCTGCTCGGCCGGCTCTGCACGGTCGAGGGCCACCGCCTGCGCTACGCCGACGCGGAGACGATCCGGGCGGTCGCCGCGGAGATCCGCGCGCGCCGCCCGGCCGATGCCCTGGAGAACGGCTGGCCCGACCTCGCCCGCTGCGGCCAGGACCTGTTCGCGACGCTGATGGACGCGCTGGTGGCCGAGGCCGAGGCCCTGGCGCCGTCCGAGAACCTCGTGATCGCGGGCGGCTGCGGGCTGAACTCCTCCTACAACGGCCGGGTGCTCGGCCGGTCCGGCTTCACCCGGCTGCACGTGCCCTCCGCCCCGGCGGACGACGGCAACGCGGTCGGCGCGGCGTGGCTCGCCTACGCGGAGGACCATCCGGACTGGGCCGGGCCGCCGCCGGCGCAGCGCCCGCTCTCGCCCTATCTGGGCTCGCGGGTCCCGACCGGCGCGATGGAGCGGCTCGCCGAGCAGGAGCCCCGCGCCCGGCGCGTCGGCCACGCGGAGGCGACCCGCGCGGCGGCGCGGATCCTTGCCGAGGGCGGCCTCGTCGGCTGGGTGCAGGGCCGGGCGGAGTTCGGGCCCCGGGCGCTCGGCAACCGGTCGATCCTGGCCGATCCGCGGCCGGAGGGCGCCAAGGACGCGCTCAACGCCAAGGTGAAGTACCGGGAGGCGTTCCGGCCGTTCGCGCCGTCGATCCTGGCGGAGGCCGGGCCGGACTGGTTCGAGGATTACGCCGACAGCCCCTACATGGAGCGCACCCTGGTCTGGCGCGAGGCGGTCCGCGCCCGCGTGCCGGCGGTGGTCCACGCGGACGGCACCGGCCGGCTCCAGAGCGTCACGGCGGCGCGCAACCCGGCCTACGCGGCCCTGATCGGCGCCTTCGCGGAGATCACCGGCGTGCCGATCCTGCTCAACACGAGCTTCAACGTGATGGGCAAGCCGATCCTCCACGGCGCGGAGGACGCGATCCTGATGTTCTACACCACCGGCCTCGACGCCCTCGTGGTCGAGGATTGGCTGGTGGTGAAATGAGACGCGCCGCGCCCCCCGGGGGACGCGGCGCCGGTCCGATAACTGCGGACCCGGTCTACTCGCAGACCTCGACGCGGCGGTAGGTGAACTCGCCGTCGCCGAGCCACTCCTTGCGGCGCTCGTAGTGGCAGATCGGGCCGCGTCGCTCGCGCACCACGATGGTCTCGGGCTCCTCGACCACGACGCGGCGCGGGCGGTACTCCGGCGGCGGCGGGGGCGGCTGGTTCGCGCCGTTGACGAGGGCGCTGCCGACCATGCCGCCGACGACGCCGGCCGCGAGGCCGCCGACGATGGCGCCGGTCTGGTCGCGGGCGGTGGCCGGGGCGACCCCGAGCACCAGGGTGACCGCGAGGGCTGCGGCCCCAGCGCGGATCGTCGTGAAGGAACCGTTCAAGGACACGCGAAACATCTCCCGTTCGTGTTGAGGATGATCCAACACCGGGAGGATTAAAAATCCGCGAAGTGGGCCAATTGAATTGTGTGCCGGATAAGGCGGCCCGCGGTCGCTCCGGCCTGAGGGGAGGCGCTGCCGTCCTTGCGAGCGGAGCGAAGCAACCCAGATCGGCGGGACGTCAGCGGGCGCAGCGCTCCTGGATTGCTTCGCTCCGCTCGCAAGGACGGTGCGGCCGCTGTCGTGGCGACGTCCCGACGCCGGCCGTGTCTCGGATCGGGGACGCTCGGCGGACAGCCCGTCAGAGCAGCCCGTCGAGGGACGCGACGACCACGGTGGGCGCCAGATCCGCGTACTCGTCGGGCAGGCCCCTGCGGTTGACCCAGGCGGTCCGGAAGCTGAAGGCCCCCGCCCCCGCCACGTCCCAGCGGTTCGACGAGCAGAACAGCACGTCGCCCTGCCCCACCGCCAGCCGGGTCAGGGCGATCCGGTAGGCGTCGGGATGGGTCTTGAACACCTGCGCGTCGTCTACCGAGAGGACCGCGTCGAGGTGGTCGGCCAGCCCCGCGGAGGCCACCGCCCGGTCGACCATGGCGGCGTTGCCGTTGGTGAGGACGGCGGTGCGGATGCCGCGCTTGCGCAGGGCCGCCAGCACGCCCGGGACCTCCGGGTAGGCCTCGAGGTCGCGGTAGGCGTCGAGGAGCCGCTCGCGCAGGCCGGGATCGACGTTCGGGTGGACCGCCAGGGCGTAGTCCAGCGCCCGCACGGTGAGGTCCCAGAAGGCGGCGTACTGGCCCATCAGCGACAGGGTCCAGCTGTACTCGAGCTGCTTGTTGCGCCAGACCTCGGAGAGGTGGGCGGCGTCCGGGCCCACCGCCTCGGCGTAGCGCTGGACCGCGGCGTTCACGTCGAACAGCGTGCCGTAGGCGTCGAACACCGCGGCCTTCACGCCCGCGAGGGGATTCGGTGCGTCGGTCATGGCGGTCCTCACTGGGTGCTCTCGCCCGATCTGGGGCCGGACCCGCGCGGCGGCGAGCCCGGCCGGGTCACTCAGGCCCGGCGCAGGCGCAGGCCGAACAGGTGCAGCAGGCCCGCCAGCAGGCCGCCGTAGACCAGGGCCCCGACGAGCCCCAGCACCGCCAGGACGACGAGGTCGCGCCCGTGCGGCAGGGCCGGCACCAGCGCCTGGACGAGCCCCTGCCCGTAGACGGCGACCGCCGCCAGCCCGAGGCAGGCCAGCGCCACCCCGGCGACGGTGAGCCCGAGCGTCCGCCCCGGCGCCGTCCAGCCCCGGCGCCTAGCGAGGACGAGCAGCAGCAGCAGGTTCACCCACTGGGCGACGGCCGTGGCCAGCGCGAGGCCGGTGACGCCGTAGGGGCCTGTGAGCCAGAGCTTCAGGACGACGTTGACGCCGATCGCGGTCAGGGAGGCCCAGAGCGGCGTCTTCGTGTCCTGGCGGGCGTAGAAGCTCGCCACGGCGCTGCGCACCAGCACGACGGCCGGCAGCGCGAGGCCGTAGGCCGCCAGCACCGAGGCCGCCCGCGCCGCGTCCTCGGCGCTGAAGGCGCCCCGCTGGAACAGCGCCGCCATGATCAGGCCCGGGATGGTCAGGAACGCCACGGTGAACGGCGCCGAGAGGGCCAGGGAGAAGCCCGCGGCCCGGTTCTGCGCCGCGTGCGCCCCGGCGACGTCGCCGGCCGCGATCCGGCGGCTCATCTCCGGCAGCAGCACGGTGCCGGCCGCGATGGCGATGACGCCGAAGGGCAGCTGGTAGAGCCGGTCGGCGTAGTAGAGCGCCGAGACCGCCCCGGTGGGCAGCCAGCTCGCGATGATCGTGTCGGCGAAGGCCGCGATCTGGAAGCCGGCCGAGCCGATCACCGCGGGCCCGAGCACGACGAAGAAGCGCTTCAGCGCGGGATCGAGGCGCGGCACCGCGAGGTCCGGCATCACGCGGACCCGGCGGCAGCCCCACCACAGTAGCCCGAACTGCAGCACGCCCGAGACCGCGACGCCCCAGGCGGCGGCGTAGGCCGCGTTCGGGAACAGGAAGCTCAACCCCAGGGCCGCCAGCATGGCGAGGTTGAGCAGGACCGGGGCGCCCGCCGCCACGGCGAAGTGCCGGTGGGCGTTCAGGATGCCCGACAGCAGCGTCACCAGCGTCATGAACAGCAGGTACGGGAAGGTGATGCGGGTCAGCGCCACGGCGAGCTGGAAGCGCTCGCCGTCCTCGGCGAAGCCCGGCGCCAGGGCGTGGACCACCCAGGGCATGGCCGGCAGGGCGAGGTTGAGCAGCACGAGCTGCACGATCAGCATCAGGGTGAAGACGCGGTCGGCGAAGCGGTGGGCTTCCCCGGGCGCGCCGGATTCCGCGAGCCCGGCATAGGCCGGCACGAAGGCGGTGTTGAACGCGCCCTCGCCGAAGATCGCGCGGAAATGGTTCGGGAGCCGGAACGCGACCACGAAGGCGTCGGCCACGGGCCCGGCGCCCATCACGGCGGCCATCACCACGTCGCGGGCGAAGCCGGTGACGCGCGAGACCAGGGTCCAGCCGCCGACGGACAGGATGGAGCGGATCATGGGCGGGGCCGTCCGAACGGCCGCCATCCCCTCTCTGCAACGCCATTTACTTGGGTTCGGGACACGGCGCCGGCGACGGTGCGCGACCTGCCCTCTCTCCCGAGCGGGAGAGGGTTGGGGTGAGGGAGGAGAATGGGCAGGACGAAGCACGACTTCGGTCGGCGTCCAAGCCGCGCCTCATCCGGATCGTTCGCGTCCTTCACCCTGTCCCTCTCCCGCTCGGGAGAGGGGACCCGCGCCCCGTCCGGCAACGGGATGAGGCGGCCGCGACCAGAAACCTGTGTCCCTCGCTGCCGGCAGCGGGGAGAAGGCGTGATGGGGCAAGCGTCGCGCAACAAAGGAATGGCCGGACCCTTCCACCGGGTCATCCGGCGTCGGGCGCATCAAGAGCCGGTTTCGTGCGCCACCTCAAGGGTGCCGCGGACACAGGATCCGCGGCACCGGCGATACGCCTCAGCGGGTCGCCTCGGCGTACATCTTCTCCACGTGCTCCCAGTTCACGAGGTTCTCGATGAACGCCTTCAGGTAGTCGGGCCGGCGGTTGCGGTAGTCGATGTAGTAGGAGTGCTCCCACACGTCGACGCCGAGGATCGGCTTGGCGCCGTGGACCAGCGGGTTCTCGCCGTTCGGGGTCTTCATGATCGCGAGCTTGCCGTCCTTGACGGCGAGCCACGCCCAGCCCGAGCCGAACTGGCCGACGCCCGCCTGGATGAAGTCCGCCTTGAACTTCTCGGCGCCGCCGAGATCCTCGTCGATCTTCTTGGCGAGGGCGCCGGGGATCGCGCCGCCGCCGTTCGGCTTCATCCACTGCCAGAAGTGGATGTGGTTGTAGTGCTGGCCGGCGTTGTTGAAGAGCGGCTGATTCGTGTTGTAGGCGGCCTTGACGATCTCCTCGACGCTCTTGCCCTGGAGATCCGTGCCCTCAAGCAGCTTGTTGCCCGTGTCGACGTAGGCCTTGTGGTGCTTGTCGTGGTGGAACTCGAGGGTCTCCTTCGACATGTACGGCCCCAGCGCGTCGTAGGCGTAGGGCAGTTCCGGCAGGGTGAAGGTCATCGCGTCTATCTCCGCTAAGCAGGGGGCGGCCTCGTCCCCGGCGGGGGCTCCCGAGTCGAGAGCCCGCTAGGTAAGTCGGTGGCCGCGGGACGGCAACGCCGTTCCGCCGCGGCGGCGCGGGAAGTTCCGCAGATCGCCGGCACGCGGCGGCTCGGCCGGCCCGGAGATAGCCGGCGCAGATCCGGACTATTCCGGTTTCCCCGGCATCTCGGTCCCGAGTTTTGCAATATGACCGCTAGGCCTTACTGTGCGGCACGCCTTGAGCGCCGGCCGCCAGCCGGCCCGTGTCAGAGAGTAACATGATCGCTGCGCTGTTCGCGCTCGCCGCCGCCATGATCATCGGGGGCTGCGCCGCCGTGATCCAGGGCTTCCCGTACGTGCGTCTGGAGAGCGGGCTCGCGATGGTGATCGCGGGGTCGGTCGCGGCCTCGTCGGGCGCGGTGCTCCTCGGCCTCGGCGTCGTGGCGCTCGGGTTCCGGCGGGTGGAGCGCGCGCTCGGGCGCGCGCCGGTCACCGGCGCGCGGCCGGCCCCCGCCGCGGCACCGGCACCGGCACCGGCCCCCGTCGACGAGGCCC
>NZ_JBKFBI010000038.1:0-43606 GCF_053346095.1 Methylobacterium sp. A52T
CCCAGGGTGCGGAACAGGGGGACGAGGTCGGCGACGCGCTCGGCCGAGCGCGCCACCCCCTGGTTGAGGGTCAGGAAGATGTAGACCGCCTCCTCCTCGTGCAGGCCGGCGGCCCGCAGGCCGAGGGTCAGGAGGTCGTAGCGGGTGCCCGCGTCGGCGACCACGGTCAGGAAATCGCGGGGCAAGCCGAGCCCGTCGGCCAGCGCCGCCATGAAGGCGGGAACGTCGCGGGCGGCGGACAGGCCGGTCAGGGTCTCGCCGAGGCCGCGGGGCGGCGGCGGGCAGGGGCGCAGGGCGGCGGTCGCCTCGACGGCCCGGCCGATCACCGTGCGGCGCATCGGGTCGGCGTGCAGGTAGAGGGGCACGAGGTCGGCGGCCGAAACGTCGGGCCGGACCAGCAGCAGCCGGGCGAGGTCGGGGGCGGTGCGGCCGCGGTCCACGAGCCGCGACAGGGCCGCGCCCCGCAGGGTGTGGCCGAGATTGGCCGCCAGGGCGCGGTCGATCTCGGGGCGGCCCTCGCGGGACAGCTCGTCCACCGCCTCCCGGCTCAGCCCGGCCCGGGCGGCGATGCGGGCGGCGATGTCCGACCCCTCGGCCAGGGCCGCCTCGATCAGGCGGTGGCTCAGGGTCGGGGCCAGCTCCACCACCGCGTCGCGGGCGCCGCCGCCGCGCAGGGCGAGCGCCTCCAGCACCGCGGGCGGCGTCTCGGGGCAGGGGGCCAGCTTGCGGGCCACGACCCGGGCCGTCTCCTCGTCCACCGTCGGGATCAGGCCGCAGGCCAGGGACTCGAAGATCTCGATCTCGGTCCGGTCCCGGGCCGCGGCCCGGACGAACAGGTCCGTCTGAACCCGGAGGATCACCGGCTTGAGATCGAGATTCTCGATGCGTGACAGTTCGAGGAGCCCGGACAGGTCCGGCGGAGCATCGACGGAAGGGGGCATGGAGGATCGGTTACGCAAGACTGCAGTAAGGTCACGCTAACCGCATCGACGTGAATCGACCTTTAAACCGCCGCCGCGGCGACCGTGTCGTCCTGCGCCAGGATGGCACCGGCGCGGTCCCGCCCCGGCCCGACCGGCAGCGCGTCAGTCAGCGCGTCAGTCAGTGCGTCAGCCAGAGCACGAGGCCGAGCGCCACGGCGGCCGCGACGATGATGCCGGCGTAGAGCGGCAGGACCCAGGGCTGCCGCTGATGCGGGTAACCCTTGGCCGCCCGCTCCGAGGGCGCCCGCTCGTTCTGCCGCGCGATCCGGACCTCCCGGGGCGTCGGCGGCGTCCCGCCGGCCTCCTCGCAAGTCCCGAGCGGGGCCGCGCCGATATCCATGTGCGGGGTCTTGTCGGCGGTGCGGCCGCTGTCGATGTCGCCCTTGAGCTGCGCGGCGGTCGGCGCCTCGGAATCCGGGGGCGGATCGCAGGGCAGGTTCGCGGGCGGCGGCGGGGTCTCGGATCGCAGCGTCATCGGGGGGCTCCACTCTCCGGGGGTAACGCCCGGTGAACCCCCGTCGGCGTCGGCCAGGATGTCGCGGATCTCAGCTCTCCCCGGCCCCCCGCTTCAGCAGCGGCCGCGCGAGCATCGTCCCGTCGTCGGCGAAGCCGGCGGCGGCGCAGAAGGCGCGCAGGGCCGCCTGGTCCGGCCCCGCGGCCAGGAGCAGCCGGTCGCAGCCCGCCTGCCGCGCCGCCCGGCCGGCCGCCTTCAGCAGGACCCGGCCGATGCCCCGGCGGCGGGACTCGGCGGCGACCGCGAGGCCGGTGATCAGGCCGAAGGACCGCGGCGCGTCCAGCGTCCGCACGGGGGCGACGGCGATGAGGCCGCTCGGCGGTCCCCGTTCCACGGCGACGAGGGCGATGCCGCCGTCCCGCTGCAGGGCCTCGAGCCGGGCCGCGAGGTCCGCGGCGCCGACCGCGACCCCGACCTCGCTGAGCAGCGCCGCGAGACCCGCGGCGTCCGGCCCCGCGGCGGCGCGGATCTCCAGCCCGTAGCGATTGCCCAAATCCCGCTCCCGATCGGCATGTCCGGCGCATGCATGTCCGGCGGTTCAACGCGCGGCGACGCCTCTCGACACGGCGCGTCGCGCTCCTGAGGCTCAGACGCGGCGCCGTCCCGCAGGTCGCGATCACCGCGTTATCGGCTCCGTCGCGCGCGGCGCCGTCGTGATGCGGCGCGCGCGGAACGCGCCGGGCCGTCCGCGCTTTGCTCTCCCGTCGGCGGATCGGGGAGCGCGCAGCATGGCGGGGCGGGTGACGGATCGAGCTTCCGAAGGGGAGGCCGGCCAGGCGCGGCCGGAGACAGCGCCGGCGCCCGAGGGGCCGGGCCCGCGGCCCGGCATGACCGAGGCAGAGGTCGGGCCGGAGATCGGGGCGGAGGCCGAGGCGGTCGAGCGGCACAAGGCCGAGACGGAGATCGCCGCCGGCGACGTGGCCGACGACCTCGCCGATTTCGCGTGACGGACCGGCGCGCGGGTCGCGCGCCGGCCGGTAACCACGAGCCCGGGCGTTGCCGGGCTCAGGCGGGGCTCAGGCCGTCTCCTTGGCCTTGCGGGAGCGGCTGGCGCGCTTCGGCTTCTCGGCCACTTCCGCGACGGGCTCGGGCTCGGGCGCCGGGGCGGCGGATTTGCGGCGCTGCTGGCCGAGGCCGAGGCTGCGGGCGAGTTCCGAGCGCTGGGCCGAGTAGCTCGCGGCCGTCGACGGATAGTCGCGCGGCAGCCCGAAGCGCTCGCGATACTGCTCGATCGTCAGGCCGTTGCGCGACAGGTGCCGCTTGAGCGTCTTGTACGGCTTGCCGTCGATGAACGAGATCAGGGCGTCCGGCGTCACCGACTTGCGGATCTGGGCCGGCGTCGGCTTGTCGGCCGCCTCGGTGACCGTCGCCGCGGGGGCGGACAGCTTCGTCAGCGCGGCGTGAACGCCGGCGAGCAGACCGGGCAATTCGCTGATCGGCACGGAATTGTTCGAGACATACGCCGAGACGATGTCGGACGCCTGCTCGATAAAGGTCTGCTGCTGCTCAGTGGCGTTGTCGTCCATCGATGATTCCCTCTATCCGACCGTCGTGAGACGGTTCTAACGTCTGTGCAGCAAAATCAAGTCGTCGTCGAGCATTTCCCTACACAATGCCCCCGCCATGAACACGCATATTATTCAAACCGTGGGTCGAGCTGAAATCGACCGTCGAGCAAACCGACACCCCGGAGCCGAAGTTGGACGAGACCGGGCGACGCGGACGGGCGCCGGTTATGCCTTCCGCCGCGATCTCGCCGCCGGCTTCCTCTGCGAAGATCCGTCTCCGGTCTGATGAGAGGCGCAGAACTTCACGCGGCGGCCCGCCGCGATGTCCCGTGAGCCTTCGGGACGGGACGAACGTTTCGGCCGGACTGTCACGTGATCTGCCGCGGACCGGTCATGGCCTCGGAGGCGGCCGGGCGATAAGGATCCGGGCGGGACAGGATCCGGGGCGATCGGCGTGGACCAGCAAGTGGACCGGCAAGGGGATCACCAAGTGGATCAGCAAGTGGATCAGCGCTCGGAGACGGGCACCGTCTTCGGCGCCGTCATCCCGTTCGTGGATCACTGCGGGATCGAGGCGCTCGACGTGCGCGCGGGCCGGACGCGGCTGCGCCTCGCCCTGCGGCCGGAGCACGCCAACAACCTCGGCATCGCCCATGGCGGCGCGCTCTGCACCCTGCTCGACGTCGCCCTGGGGACGGCGGCGCGGCTGCGGGCGGGGCGCCCGGTGGTGACCCTCGACATGCAGACCCGCTTCCTCGCCCCCGGCCGCGGCGTCCTGACAGCCGAGGGACGGGTCACCCGGGCGGGGCGGTCGGTGATCTTCTGCGAGGCCGAGATCCGCGACGAGGCCGGGGAGCTGGTGGCGACCGCCACGGGGCTGCTCAAGCCCGTCGGCGAGCGGCCGGCGCCCGCGTAGGGGCCGCGTAGGGGCCGCGTAGGGACCTTGTCGCCGGTCGGGACGCCGGCGCGGGATCCCTGCGCGGGATCCCTGCGCGCCCGTGCGGGGCCGCGACCGCGCTGCGACCGCATTGACGTGCGCCCGGCAGGGTGGAAAAGCCTGTGTCATGACGATGCCGGACGACGCGCGCGCAGCCCTGGCTGCGCCTCCCTCCGAGGCCGACGTGACGGCCATGAAGTCCGAAGCCGCGGCGTGGTTCGAGACGCTGCGCGACCGGATCGTCGCCGCCCTGGAGACCCTCGAGGCGGAGGCGGCGGGCCCGTTCCACCCCGACGCGCCCGAGGGCCCCGGGACATTCGAGAAGACCCCGTGGAACCGGACCGACCATACCGGGCGGCCGGGCGGCGGCGGCGTCATGGCGATGCTGCGGGGCCGCGTCTTCGAGAAGGCCGGCGTGCACATCTCGACGGTGCACGGCGAGTTCGCGCCGGAATTCCGCGCCCAGATGCCCGGCGCCGCCGAGGATCCGCGCTTCTTCGCCACCGGCATCTCGCTGATCGCCCATCCGTGGAACCCGCACGTGCCGACGGTGCACATGAACACCCGGTTCGTCGCGACGACGCGGGCGTGGTTCGGGGGCGGGGCCGACCTGACGCCGGTGCTCGACCGGCGCCGCACGCAGGACGATCCGGACAGCCGCCACTTCCACGCCTGCCTGGCGCGGGCCTGCGCGGCGCACGGCATCGACCACGCCCGCTACAAGGCGTGGTGCGACGAGTATTTCCATCTCAAGCACCGGAACGAGCCGCGCGGCATCGGCGGGATCTTCTACGATTACCTCTGGAGCGGGACGCCGCAGGCCGACCTCGCCTACACCCGCGACGTGGGCCGGGCCTTCCTGGAGGCCTACCCGAAGATCGTGCGCGACAATCTCGGCACGCCCTGGACCGAGGCGGACCGCCACGAGCAGCAGGTGCGGCGGGGCCGCTACGTGGAGTTCAACCTGCTCTACGACCGGGGCACGATCTTCGGCCTGAAGACGGGCGGCAACGTCGCCTCCATCCTCTCCTCGATGCCGCCGACCGTGCGCTGGCCGTGAGTGCGGGTCTGCCGGCCGCCTACGCGCCGCAGCAGGACGCGGCGCTGAAGGCGATCGCCGCGTGGCGGCGGGACGGGGGATCGCAGGTGTTCCGGCTGTTCGGCTATGCCGGCACCGGCAAGACGACGCTCGCCCGCCGGATCGCCGAGGATGTCGACGGCACCGTGGTCTACGGGGCCTTCACCGGCAAGGCGGCCTCGGTGATGCGCCAGAAGGGCTGCTACGACGCCGCCACGATCCACTCGCTGATCTACCGCACCAAGGAGGCGGAGGAGGGCGGCCCGACCTTCACGCTGAACCGCTCGGGCCCGGCCGCCAAGGCGGACCTGATCATCATCGACGAGTGCTCGATGGTCGATTCCGACCTCGGCAACGATCTCCTGTCCTTCGAGCGGCCGGTCCTCGTCCTGGGCGACCCGGCGCAGCTGCCGCCGGTGCGCGGCGGCGGCTTCTTCACCGAGGCCGAGCCCGACGTGATGCTCACCGAGGTGCACCGGCAGGCCAAGGACGACCCGATCGTCCGCATGGCCATGACCGTGCGCGAGGGCGGCCGGCTGGAGCTCGGCAGCTACGGGCAGAGCCGGATCGTGTCGCGCCGCGCCCTGGATCCGGCCGAGGTGCTCGAGTGCGATCAGGTGCTGGTCGGCCTGAACAAGACCCGCCGCCTCTACAATGCCCGGCTGCGGGAGCTCGCCGGCCACACGGACCCGATGCCGGCGATCGGCGAGAAGCTGGTCTGCCTGCGCAACGACCGGGTGAAGGGCCTGCTCAACGGCTCGACCTGGACCGTGCAGGCCCTGCGCGCGCCGCCGCGTCCGGACCTGATCCGCCTCGACGTGGTGCCGGAGGACGACCCGGCGCTCCGCCGGAAGCCCACCGACATCAAGGTGCTGCGCGCGATGATCTCCGGCACGGACGAGGAGATCCCGCTGTTCCTGCGGCGCGAGACGGACGAGTTCACCTACGGCTACGCGCTGACCGTGCACAAGGCGCAGGGGTCGCAGTGGGATCGGGTCACGCTGTTCGACGAATCCTACGCGTTCCGCGAGCACCGGGCGCGCTGGCTCTACACCGGCCTGACCCGGGCGGCGCAGGCGATCACCGTGGTGGTCTGATCCGGCGCCGCCGCGCGACGTCTCGCTTGTGAAGCGGGACCACGCGTGCTACGCACCGCCCGTCTCATCGAGGCACCTTGCGGAGAGGTGGCAGAGCGGTTGAATGCACCGCACTCGAAATGCGGCATGCCTGCAAGGGCATCGGGGGTTCGAATCCCCCCCTCTCCGCCAGTTACCCTTCCGCAGCAATCCGCGGAGGTCTCCTAAGCCACAGAAATCCCTAAGCAATCTTCAGCCTGCCGTCCGCGGCGGGCCGCTGGTGTTCGCCCAAATTCGCGACTACCATGTGGGTAGCGACGTGGGCAGATCCGAGATGGCGGGAAAGCTGACAGCACTTGGGGTCGCGAAGCTCAAGAACCCCGGCATGTACGGGGACGGCGGCGGCCTATGGCTTCAGGTCACCGGCACCGGCGGGAAGAGCTGGATCTTTCGCTACACGCTGCGCGGCAAATCGCGCGAGATGGGTCTCGGCTCGGCCGGCACGTTCACGCTCGCCGAGGCGCGCGACAAGGCCCTGACCTGCCGCAAGCTCTGCTACGAGGGCATTGACCCGATCGAGATGCGCCGTGGGCAGCGCCAGGAAGCGGCCGTCGAGGCTGCCAAGGCGATCACCTTCAGCGGCTGCGCGGACGGCTACATCCAGGCCCACAAAGCCGGCTGGCGCAACGAGAAGCATGCTGCGCAGTGGACGGCCACGCTGGAAACCTATGCGCATCCGGTCTTCGGCGATCTGCCGGTCCAGGCGGTCGACACCGGCTTGGTGCTGAAAGCGCTCCAAGCGATCTGGACCACGAAGCCCGAGACGGCGTCGCGCGTGCGAGGCCGGATTGAGTCGGTACTCGATTGGGCCGCGACTCAGGGCTACCGGCGCGGCGAGAACCCGGCGCGCTGGAAGGGGCACCTCGTCAACCTGCTGCCGAAGCGCTCCAAGGTCCGGAAGGTGGAGCACCACGCAGCTCTACCCTTCAAGGACGTGCCTGCCTTTCTGAAGAAAGTGGGCGAGCAGCCCGGCCTCGCCGCGAAGCTGATGACCTTCACGATCCTGACGGCCGCGCGCACGGGCGAGGCGTTGGGCGCTCGCTGGTCCGAGATCGACCTAGAAGCCAGGGTCTGGACGGTGCCGGCCGAGCGGATGAAAGCCAGCGTCGAGCACCGCGTCCCTCTGTCAGCCAGCGCGATAGAGGTCCTGACCCAGTTGCACGGGCACGACGACACGTTCGTGTTCCCCGGCGCCCGCCGCGGGAAGCCCCTCTCAAACATGGCCATGCTGGTGCTGCTCCGGCGGATGAAGCGCGAGGACCTGACGGTTCACGGCTTCCGCAGCTCGTTCCGCGACTGGGCCTCCGAGATCACGGACTTCCCGTCCGAGGTGGTCGAGATGGCGCTCGCCCACACCGTCGAGTCCAAGGTCGAGCGGGCCTATCGGCGTGGTGACCTGTTCGCGAAGCGTCGCGAGTTGATGGACGCTTGGTCGGCGTTCTGCCGAGGCGCGCAATGACAGATGACGATCAGCCCGACGATGCGGTTTCTCCTGTCGAGCAGGCGAACGGAAGCTTTTATCGCGCTTATAAGAAGCAGTTATCCGAGCTGGTCCATAATATCGAACATGCCGGTATTGCGGCCTTAAATAACCGATCGCTCGACACTGTTGACAGATTGGATTTGGAGAGGGGCATCCGTACCCTGAAAGTCAATCGCGAGAAACTGCTTACAATACTTGGTAGGATTATAGACGAAAATAACCCGTCGTTCTACGAAGAGAGCGCGATTGAGTTGTTCGTGCATGTAGTATCGGGTGTTCTCAAAACGTCGATGTATCTTCGGCTCACGGACAGCGCAGTCCAAGAAACACTTGAGAAGCAGGCTAATTTAGCGAGGGCGGCTCGCCTACCAAGGCTAACCAAGGATAAAGCAGCCCGCATCGAGCTGGTTAAGCGGCATTGCGTGGCGGCAGGCGTAGATTTTCGGAACCCCTACAAGGCGGCAGATGTGATCCGCGACGCCGTGAACGCTGAGCGCGCGAAGACTGGCAAGCCTGGAGTGACCGTGCGGACGATCCAAAACTGGATCAACGAAGCCGAACTGGCAGAAAATTCAGAAAATTCTTGAAGGCTTTCCGAAGGCTTTCAAGCCCTTTCCGACGTGACGCTCGACAGTAAGACCTACACTCCCCAGAACTCTGCATAGCCGCTGGAACACCAGCGGACCGCTGAGGAAAATCAATCATGGCTCTGCAGCAGATGCAGGCGCCGCAGGTAAATCTGCGCGCGTCAACGGGAAAGCTTTTTCATAGCCCCAAGGATGTCCAGCACATCTTGGGCATCGGCCATACCACGCTCTACCGCCTGATCGGCCAGGGCAAACTGCGCGTGGTCAAGATCGGCGCCGCCACCCGGGTCACGGACGATAGCCTTCGTGCCTACGCCGCCTCCTTGATGATGGGGGCCGCGTAAAGGAATGACCTCCAGAAAAGGTGAAGCCCGCACGGCTCTGGCAAGCCGGCGGGCCTCGGAAATCTCGGTGGGCACCGATGGTTCTGAGATAGCACCCACTCCGCTCGAAATCCAGACTGCACGCCTCCGGGCACAATACGTTTTCAGCCCGGCGCTCGCGGCGGTCATCGCGGCCCACGCCTACAGCGTGGCGGATCGTTGGGGGCGCACATGATCACGAGCGCCGCACCCATCCACATCGCCACCATCAACGGCGTGTCGGTCCACTTCTTCCGCGGACCGTCCGCTGGACCCGACATGCCGTGGCACGCCCATGAGGAGTTGCTGGCAGCGCTTGCGCTGCCAAGCGATCTGCGCCGGGCCCTGAAAGCTGCTCTTCTGAGAAGTTAGAGGGAAGCCTGCCACACGGTCGAGGTTGACGGCGAGCCGGTGTTGATCGCGCCGCACTTCGTCGCCCAGGGCCTCATCAGCATGGCCCAGGAGGTTGGGAAGGGCGTCACCACGACACCTGACCTCGTGGACCGCGAATACGCCCGTGCTGGCGTCGGCGCGATGAACGCCCTGACGGCGCATCTGCCGGACGCGCAGGACAGGTTCGCCTGGGCCATGCAGGCCTTCCGCAATCAGGGAGGCGCAGCGTGAACGCGCCAACCCTCAACTCAACTTATCAGGCGGGCCGGATAAAGCGGTCCCGTCGCACCGCAGCTCAGGTCGGGCAGCTCGAGCAGCAAATCCTCGACGTGCTCGCCGAGGACCACCCGCAGTCAGTCCGCCACGTCTTCTACCGGATGACGGATCCGCGCCTGCCTGAGCCGGTCGAGAAGACCGATGCGGGCTACGCGCAGGTGCAAGACCGGATCGTGAAGATGCGCCGCGCCGGCAGCCTGCCCTACGGCTGGATCACCGACGCGACCCGCCGCGGCTACTTCGTGGACACGTTCTCCGGCACGGGCGACTTCCTACGCCGGGTGCAGGGCCTCTACCGCGCCGATCTCTGGCAGAGGGCCGCGCACTACGTGGAGGTCTGGACGGAGAGCCGGTCGATCGCCGGCACGATCCAGGGCGACTGCGAGGAGCTTGCCGTCAGCCTGTACCCGTGCGGCGGGTTCTCCTCGATCTCGCTGGCCTACCAAGCCGCCGAGAGCATCAACGGCCGCCGCGACGGCAAGCCTGTGGTGATCTTCTACATCGGCGACTTCGACCCGGCCGGTGTGCTGATTGATGTGGCGCTAGAGCGCGAACTACGCAGCCATCTGCGTGCCGATGTGGACATGACGTTCACCCGGCTCGGCATCACCCCGGAGCAGATCGAGTTTTACGGCCTGCCCGGCAAACCCCGGAAGGCCGGCGATCGGCGGGCGCCCCACGTCCGCGAGACGGTCGAGGCCGAAGCCATGCCGGCCGGCGTCCTACGCCGACTCCTACGAACCGAAATCGAGGCCCTGCTCCCGACCAACGCCTTGGCCGTGGCGCGCGTAGCGGAGGAGTCGGAGCGCGCGCTGATCGGCCGGATCTCAGACATGCTTGAGGAGGACGGGGTATGAACGCGCCGATCCGCAATCCAGAGCGGGCGGCGCTGCTCGCCCACACCTTTGAGGCCATCGCGGAGGCCGCCGGCATCGCCGAGACCTACGCCCGGACGGCCGCGGAGTTGGCCTCAATAGGGGACAGCCGGGGCGTGAACTACGCCCTGCGCCAAGCCGCCGTCGCGCTCGCGAGCGCCGCAGACACTGCAGCGACACTCCGGCCCTCTGGCTCGCGCGGAGGTGCCTGATGTCGGAGCGCTCGTTCAACCGGGCATCGGTCGACGCAGACCCGTTCTGTGGCTGGCCCGGCCCGGATCCAGACGCCATGCCGGAAGCCAAGCCGGTCATCCGCGCCCAACCCTTCCGGTGGCGGGATCCGACCACGATCCCGCCGCGCGAGTGGGTGTACGGCCGGCATCTGATCCGCAGGTTCCTGAGCACCACGGCGGCACCCGGCGGCGTCGGCAAGTCCAGCCTCGCGCTGGTCGAGGTCATCGCTATGGTGACCGGCAGGCCCTTGCTCGGTGTGTCGGTGCCGAAGCCGCTGCGGTGCTGGTACCTGAACCTCGAAGACCCGATGGAGGAGATCGAGCGCCGCGTCGTCGCGATCTGCCTGCACTACGGGATCAAGCCAGCCGAGATTGAGGGACGCCTGTTCCTGAATTCCGGCCGCACGACGAGCATCGTCATCGCCACCACGACTCGGGAGGGCACCAAGGTCGCCGAGCCGGTGGTGGAGGGCCTGACCCGCGCCGTCCTCGACAACCGGATCGACGTGGTGGTGATTGACCCGTTCGTCAGCTCGCACCGAGTCACCGAAAACGACAACGCCGCCATCGACATCGTCGCCAAAGCTTGGAACCGCGTCGCGGAGGAGGGCAGGGCTGCCGTCGAGTTGATCCACCACGTCCGAAAAGGTCAGAGCGGCTCCACGGGCGAGTACACGGTCGAGGACGGCCGCGGAGCCGGCGCTCTGCTGGCGGCCGCCCGTAGCGCCCGGGTGCTCAACCCCATGACCAAGGAGCAAGCGGACCGCGCCGGGCTGCCGACGAACCGTGGCTACTTCCGTGCCGACAATGGCAAGGCGAACCTCGCTCCGCCACCCGAGCGCAGCGAGTGGTTCCACCTCGTCCCAGTCGAACTCGGCAACGGCCCGGCCGACTCTGTCGACGGTGGCGATCACGTCGCTGTCGTCGAACCCTGGCAGTGGCCCGACATGCTGGAGGGACTGACCGTCGATCACCTTCGCAAAGCCCAGCGCTCAGTCGCTGAAGGCCGGTGGCGGGAGAATGCACAGTCCAAGGAGTGGGTCGGGATCCCGATAGCCAGAGACCTTGGCATCGAACTCGACGCTGCCGGAAAGAAGCGCGTCCAGGCCATGCTCAAAGTCTGGATCGAAACCGGCATGTTCGTGGTGGTCGAAGGCACCGACGAGAAGCGCAATAAGCGGTCCTTCGTCGAGGTAGGTGAGGCAGCCTGAAATGGGGGTGAAATGCCCCGCCTCACCTTGCCCCCCCCTAAAGGGGGTGGGGCAGGTGTGGCAGTGGGGCAAACCACCCGAGGCGCCACACCGCCACACCTTGCCACGCCACACTTTGAGAGGTGTGGCAGACGCTGAAAGACGAGCCGGGTCGGTGTGCAGGTCGGCATAGGAAAGCTGGGCGACCAGCCTCCACACACGCGACAGGCTGCCGGCCCGGCGCTCACTCTGAGCGGCCTTTTGGGAGGCGGCGGATGGGCCTTCCGCCAACCTCGGCGAATTCGATAGCTGCATCAATTGCTTGAGATTGAGCGCTGATCGCTACCCACACTACGTCCCACGTTCATGGCTGTTTCTACGCCCGAACCGCTCCACGGGTGGAACTCTAGCTATAAAATATAGCTTGTGCTATAAAGCTTCACGAAGCGGTAACTTCGACGGGCGGCGGTGCCGGACATGGCGCATACTCGGGTCGGAACTGGAGGCACTGAGGACGGCCGCAAGCGCGCGCCGAAGGGCCACCTGCGCCGCCATCCCGACCGGATCAGCATTGAGCTGTCGTCCCTCGCCGGGCTGAGCCTCGACAAGATCGCGGCGCGCTTCAACGTCGGTCGCGACGCCATCGCCCGGCACATGAAGAGCCTGGACCCCGATTATAAGGCCGCGCTCTCGGCAGGCGTCCCGCTGGAGGAACTGGCCGAAGCGGCCGCCAAGAGCGGCATGGGCCTTATCCAGCACCTCGACGTGATGGTGAGCGGGTTGGCTCGCGCCCGCATCGAGGCAGCGGCGGCTCAGAACCACTCTGCCCACGCCATGCTCTCCAACGCTCTCACCAAGGCTCTGACGGAGAAGGCGCGGATCACGGGCGACCTGAAGTCCGTCCCGACGATCACCAACATCACGAACAACGTCGCCGTGCTGATGGCCTCGCCCATGATGCAGCGGCTGCAGACTATGCTGATGCAGCGGCTCGCCCCCTATCCGGAGGCCCTGGCGGCTGTCCTCGACGGCCTAGCCGAGCTGGATGGCGCCCAGGGCGGTAAGGGGAGCCAACAGCCGGCCCTTCCTCTCATGATTGAGGGGACGGCCCATGCAGCCTGAGACCAGCCTGTACGCCTCCCTGCGCGAGGCTCTGGAAACTGGGTGGCGTCGGAAGGCTCGGCCCGAGCAGCTTCCGCCCGCCGGTGACTGGGCGGTGTGGCTGATCCTGGCGGGCCGCGGCTTCGGGAAGACCCGCACCGGCGCGGAGTGGGTGAGCGAACTGGCGCAGTCCGGCACGGTCGGGCGCATCGCGCTTGTCGCCCCCACGGCTGCTGACGCCCGCGACACGATGATTGAGGGCGAGTCCGGCCTTCTCGCCATCGCCCCGAACCACTTCCGGCCGACCTACGAGCCGTCCAAGCGGCGCCTGACTTGGCCGAACGGTGCGATTGCGACCTCGTTCTCGGCAGAGGAGCCGGATCGTCTGCGCGGTCCCCAGCACGGAGCGGTTTGGGCGGACGAGCTTGGCGCCTGGATGAATGCACAGGCGGTTTGGGATCAGGTCCAGTTCGGCCTGCGGATCGGACGGAACCCACGGGCCTGCGTCACGACGACCCCGAAGCCGATCAAGCTGCTCAGCGACCTGATGGCCCGCGAGGGCAACGGCGTCGTGGTCACCCGGGGTCGGACGCGGGACAACGCGGCGAACCTCGCCCCCGGCTTCGTGGAGGCGATCGAGAACCGCTACGGCGGCACGCGCCTCGGTCGGCAGGAATTGGACGGCGAGTACCTGGCGGATGTGCCGGGGGCGCTTTGGCAGCGGGATTGGTTGGACGCGGATCGGGTCCCGGCAGCGCCGGAGCTGCGCCGGATCGTGGTCGCGGTCGATCCGGCGGTGACGAACACTGAGAACAGCGACGAGACCGGGATTGTGGTCGCCGGCCTCTCGAAGGACGGACACGCCTACATCCTGGCCGACCTGAGCGGGCGCTACGGTCCCCTGGACTGGGCCAAGAAGGCGGTGGCGGCTTACCAGCAGCACCAAGCTGACCGGATCGTGGCCGAGGTGAACAACGGCGGCGCGCTGGTCGAGGCGACGATCCGCATGGCCGATGACCGTGCGAGCTATCGTGAGGTGCGCGCGTCGCGGGGCAAGGCTGTCCGCGCCGAGCCGATCAGCGCCTTGTACGAGCAGCACAAGGTCCACCACGTCGGATCCTTCGCCAAGCTCGAAGACCAGATGTGCAGCTTCACGAGCGACTTCGATCGTTCGCGGGCTGGCTACTCGCCCGACCGGGTCGATGCGCTGGTGTGGGCGCTGTCCGACCTGATGCTCGACGCAAACAAGCCCCTCATCGTCACGCCCGAGCAGGCCGCGGCCTTTGCGGCTCCTGGTGTCGGCATGCGCTCCCGCGCCCGCGACCGCTACGGGAGCCTGCGCTGATGCCGATGACCTCAAAGCTCACGGTGAAGAACGGACCCCTCGACCCGTTCGCCCGGGCGGTGCTGCGAGAACTGAACAAGCGCGTCGCCATCGGCATCCCGGCGTCGAGCAAGCATCCCGCTGAGAAGGGCGAGGCGCCGATCTCGAACGCCGTGCTCGGCTATCTCTTCGAGCACGGTCAGCCTGAGAAGAACCTGCCCGCCCGCGCGCACCTCGTGCCAGGCGTAGAGAGCATCCGCGAGCAGGCCGCCGACCGGCTGCTCAAGGCTGCGAAGGCCGCTTTCCTGGGCGACCTCGACGCCCCGGAGAAGGCCCTCCACGCCATCGGGCTCATGGGTGTCGCGGCCGTCCAGCAGCAGATCACGGACGGGGCCTTCGCGCCTCTCGCCGAGCGCACGGTCAAGGCTCGGATCCGTCGCGGCCGCACCGGCACCAAGCCGCTGATCGACACGGGCGCCTACCGCCGGTCGTTCACCTACACCGTCATGAGCCGAAATATTCGAGAGTGAGAGACTGACTATGGGCTATCGCGTCTGCTTGTATTCCGCACAGTCTCTACTGATCGACGGCCGCCCGTGCCGCCGTTGGCCTGCCGCCGCCTACACCGGCATCGCGAATGATCAGCGGTACTTCGCCATCGTCCAGCCGGTGAACCTGATGTCCGCGTCCTGGGCGCCGGCCTCGGCTGTCACCGGCAACCCGGCGGACGGCGGCGTGATCGAGCTGCACGCGCCGACGGAGAAGCCCTCCGACGTGCCGCTGTCGAACTTCATTCCCTGGAACCCGCCGAACAACTGAAGGAGAGGCTGATGCCCGAAAGTCCCATGAAGTTTTGCGCCTCGATGACGAAGTGCAGCAAGGCCTACTCGGTCGGCGCGCCCGGCACGGTGAAGATCGCTCACGACAGCGCGCCGGTCGACGAGAGCAAGATCAACGGCATCCTCGCGTTTCTGTCGAGCAAGCTGTCGGAAGGCGACTTCGCGACCGTCACCGACATGCTGGACGACGTGATCGACAAGGCCGAGGACCTGAACCCGACCAAGCGCATGGCGGCGGACGCTCTGCCGGCCTCGACGCGCCGGATCGTGCGTCGGGCCATCCGCGCGCCGCTGCTCGGCTACGACGCCCGCCCGGCCAGCATGGGCATGGCGCTCGACGCGCAGCGCGAGGCTGAAGTGAAGGCCGTGCTCCCGAACCACGGCCGGCTGAAGGACGGCGGCTCCATCGGCTATGCGGCGCCGATCCCGCCGAAGCCCTCGCGGCCGCTCACGACCGCTACGCGCGCCGAAGTCGAGCGCGAGTTCCCGAACATGTTCAAGGGGCGCTGAGCATCATGCCGAAAGCAGTCCTCACCCTGATCCCGCCCGCCCGCACGCCCGAGCGGCAGCGGCTCGCCGACGCCATCACCGAGCGCGACCGCCGGCTGGCACTGGTCGCGGCCAAGCGCGCCGAGATCAAGGCCACCGACGAGGCTCGATATCCTCTCTACTCCCGCCAGTCCGACCTTGAGGAGGAAATCCGCAACCTCGGAGGCCTCGCAAGCCAGAACGATCGCCGGGATGCGCTGCTCCGCGGCGAGAGCTTCGCCGGCACCGGCAGGGCCGCGGAGGCCCGCGCCGAGTTGGCTGCCGTGAATGACGAAATCACGGCTTCCAAGAAGGTGTCGGCCGAGCTTCAGACCGACCTTCAGCTTCTAGAGACGCCGTGCACGCTATCCCAGATGGCCGTTGACGACGCGATCAAGGCGGTTCTCGACGCCGACCCGACGCGGGCGGCCGTCATCGCCGAGCTGCTAGACCTGCAGCACCGGGTGACAATGCTGCGGCGCGCGGCGAATGCCACCTACGGGCTGTGGGACCCCGGCGCCGGCTACTCGCCGAGCAGTTCGACGGCCCTGCCGTGCCCCTGGCAGGTTGTGCGCGACCGCCTCGCATCCGATCCCGACGCCCGGCTTCCCATGCCGGAGGACGTGTTCGCCGAGCCGCCGCCGCGCTCGGCAGCCTGATGCAGCGCGATCACCGGGACCTGTAGGGTCAGGTATCCCGGCCGCGCAGCTAGTGCGGGGCTTTTCGAGCCTTCACCCGCACGGCGCCCAGTCGCTGGTGGCGCTCCCAAAGTAACCGGCGGCAGACGGGACAAACAGCCGATGTTCCCGCACCCGACAAGGCCTCCGGCGCGCTCGACGTGCCGGGGGCGCCATCTGGGATCTGGCTATGTCCGAACTTTACCTCCGCAAGTGCCAAGTCGCCATCGAGGGCGGCCGCACCTGGACCTACGACGGCACCAAGCCTGACAGCGTTGCAGATGGCCGCACCGACGGCCCTGGCCTGCGGATCCGCTTCAGCACGCAACAGGGGGACGTGAGCACGCCGAACGTCCTGCGCGCAGATATCTTCAACGTGTCTCAGAGCAGCGTCGCTGCCACGCTGATGATCGGTAGGCCAATCACCCTGTCTGCCGGCTACGGCGACGGCCCGGTGCATGTCCTGTTCAAGGGGCAGATCCGGCAGGTCCGCGCGAACATGCGCGACGACGTGATGGACCCCGACAGCTATTTGGCGATCCTCGCGACAGACTCCGGGATCGCGCGGAACAACGCGATCGTCAACAAAACCCTATCCGCGGGGCACACTCACTACGATCGCCTTATGGTCTGCGCTGACGCCCTGGGTGGGCTCGGCGTGAAGATCGGCTATATCGACAAGGATGCGCTGACAAAAACCAAGTTTCCACGTGGCGCTGCTTTGTTCGGGATGGCGAAGGACTGGCTGCGGCAGACTTGTGCCGCGACTGCTACCTCTTGGTCTATTCAGAATGGGGTTTTTCAGGTTGTGGCCAACAATAAGGCCAAGCCTGGAGGAGCCATCGTTCTCACAGGACAGACCGGATTGATTGGACAGGCCGTCCAGACCATTGGCGGCATTGAGGGTCGCAGCCTTTTGAATGGCATGATCGTCCCGACCGCGACGGTCAAGATCGACAACAAATCAATCCAGCGGGCCGAGATAGATCCGAGCATCGCAGGGGAACCGAACAACCGCTTGCTCGCGCAGTACGGCGCGCTTTCGGCAGATGGAACCTACAAGGTTTTCTACGTCAATCACGAAGGAGATACGCGCGGCAACCCATTTTACACAAACTTCGTGGCGGTGACGACGGCGGAAGGTTCAGTGCCTCCGCAATATGCCTCGCGCGGAATAACGATGTCGAGCAATTGAGAGAAGCGCCGCTATGACAGAGCACGACAACCTCGACGAGAAGGTCTTTCACGGCGCCATGCTTGGCGCGCGTGCAGGTCTAGGCCTGTACGAAATCCAGGCGGACGACGAGATTTGTTCGCAAGTCGCCATGTCCGTGCTGACAGCCTTTGCTCTATCGGGCGGGCTGGAGCCTGAAAATCTGGAGCGACTTCGCGACATCGTTGTTCGTGCGGTCGAGACACGGAGGAATTGACGTGGAAGCCGAGTTCGAGATCGCCGGCAACCGCTATCGGTTCGACCGGATGTCAGCGCAGACGGAGACCCGCATCCTGCGCCGGTTCGCCCCCATGATCGCCGAGGCCGTGCCGCTCGTGCTGGTGCCTGGCCCGCGCATCGCGCTGCGCGCCAACATGGACGTGCAGAAGGTCATTCAGACCGTGTTCCGGGCCTGGGGCAGGCTGACCGACGACGACACGGACATGATCGAGCGCGCGAGCTGCGGAAGCCTATCGCGCGAGCACGGCGGCGCGTGGGTGCCGGTCTGGCCGAAGGGCGACCCAGAGCCGGCCTTCGCCGATATCGACGGCGCCGCGCTGGAGCACATGGTTGGCTACGCGCTCGGCTTCACGGTCAAGCGGTGGCTGGAGGGCGGCGGCGAGATGGTGCCGGCCGAGATCCGCGCCGTCATCGGCAAGCTGCACTGAGGGGGAACGATTATGGACGACTGGCTGAAATCCTTCTCCGTCGCGCTCGGCTTTCAGGTCGACACCGGCTCGCTCAACACGGCGAAGAAGTCGATTGCGGACTACGAGGCCGCCGTGAGGGCCGCCGAGAAGCGCATCGAGGATGCCCGGTGGGCCGGCGCCAAGACAGAGGAGGAGATCGCGAAGCTCACGCGCGAGACCAACCTCAAGGAGGCCAAGGAAGCGCTCGCCAACGCGCAGGCGATCGACAAGGCTGAAAGGGAGGCCGCGCAGAAGCGGGAGCAGCGCCACAAGGACTTCATGTCCAGCATGAGCAAGCTGGCGCTCGCGGCGACCGCGATGGCAACCGCCGTCAGCTACGCGGCGAACCGTGTCGCGCAGTCCTTCGACCATCTCGGCTTCGTGTCGCAGCGGACCGGTGCGTCCGTCCAGGCCCTCAACTCCCTGAGCTATGCCTTCAAGCAAGTGGGTGGCACGTCCGACCAGGCTATCTCCGCGGTCGAGAGCTTCACGAAGGCTCTGCGGGAGAACAGTGGCGTCAAGGGCTTCGTCGCCGGCCTTGGCGTAGACATGGCCAAGGACAAGACGGATCAGTTGCTCGATACCGTGCGGATCCTGCAGAAGCACGGATATGACGCGGGCTCTAGGGAAGCCGCATTGGCCGGCATCTCTGAAGAAAACTACGCCCTTCTGACGAAGTACATCGACCAGATCGACCGCTACCGGGCCGAGTACAACAAGCTCACGACCTCGCTGGGCGTCGATACCAAGCAGTCGACCGAAGCCTCTATGGGCTTCCAGCGCTCGCTCACGCGGTTGCAGGCCACGGCCTCGGCGCTGGGCGACAAGCTCATGGTCAGCCTTGCGCCAGCTCTGAAGGCCATCGTTGACCGCTTCCAAGAATGGATTGCCTCGAACCCTGAGAAGGTCGAGCGCGTGATGAACGACATCTCGAAAGCCCTTGTGTGGGTGGCCGAGAAGATCGGCGCCATGATCGAGAGCATCACTGGCAGCGACGGCGACGAGTTCGTGAAGCGGTGGGACGATATCGTCACGCGAACGGAGCGGTTTGCCGGGGCGGTCGAGCGAAGTGTCTTGGCCATCGAGAGGCTGCTCAAGATGACTGGCCTGCTCAACCGCGAGGCCGTGCCGGGCATGGGTAGCCTCGTCACGGGCTATCGGGATTGGGTTCACCGGACCTTCGGCAATGAGGCCGGGACGCCTGGTGTCGTCGTCACACCTGGCGCGAAGCCGGGGCCCGTCGAGGACAAGCGCACTTGGTACGAGCGCAACGCGCCGACGATCCTTGGCGGCAAGCCGGACCCGAATGCCCCTGCGGGTACCCGCGGCGGCGTCTACGGCCGTGTGCGTCACGCTCTAGGAGCCAGATCAGCAGGCGCACAGCCTGGAGATGGGGTGGAGACGCCGAACCAAGACGGCATGGTGACTGTACGCGGGCACCGCTATCGCGCTGGCGCAGGCACTAATGAAGGTCGAGCTCGTGTCGCCTCGTGGCTCGATTTTGCGCAACGCGATGTAGACAAGGGCGGCCTCGGGCTTCAGCCGGACAAGGCGCGGGCTGTCGTGGCTGGGCTTCAGGGCGAGTCACATGCCGACTTGCGGCCTTGGTCCATAGGGGATCACCGGAACGGCGTACCAACCGCCTTCGGAACCGCTCAGTGGCGCCTCGACCGAGCCGAGGGGCTTCGGCGAACCGCGGCTGAAATGGGCACTTCGTGGAACGACATCAAAGCGCAGCAAGCTTGGATGCGCAAAGAGATGGTCGAGGGTCGCTACCGCGGCGTCTACGAGTCCATCAAAGGGGCGGCCAACGGCGAAGCGGCGTTGCGCGAGTACATCAACCGGTACGAGAACCCGGCCGACCATGCCGGAGCCTACGCTTTCCGCAAGCCTTATCTAGACACGCTCCGTCGGCAGGCTGGCAAGGTGCCCGTCATTCCTGAGCGGGCAGCGCAGTCCGCAATTCAGGTTACGGCTCCGAAGATTGAGGTGCGGGGCGGTGGTGGTGCCAGTGCGGCCCCGGTCATCAACGTGCCCGGCGTACCGCGCATGATGCAGATGCCGAACTTCGACGTGAACGCGCTTACCCGGCCGGATCCCTCGCTGTCTCCCGCGGTTCAGAACTCAATCCAGAACAGCACGACGAGCAAGGCAATCAGTCAGACGTTCAACAACAACACGACGATCCACGAAGCCCGGAACGTCCGTGAGGCTGGGCGGATGATGGAGAGCACGTTCGGCCGGATGCACAATCTGGCCTTGGAGAACGCGCAGTCGGCCGTCGCCTAGTCAGTCAGCAGTCGGGTGGAGCGATCCGCGGCCGCAGCGATGCCAAGCGTATTGCTTCTCCGACTGCCCATACCGACCGAAGCAGTAGCCGCCGCTGGCGGGCCGTGCGCTGAGATCCGTCCGGCTCTGACACGCCTTGCGTGCCTCGGCACTGTCGGGATCGGACGCACCTTGGCAGTGCAGGTTGGCGTCGAAGAACGCGTCCTCGAGCTGGCGCGGCGTTGGGGCCGCGCTTGCCGGCGTTGCAGCGGCTAGGATCACAGCGGCGGCGAGGGCGTAGCGCATCCCGGCAGGATAGCCTTCGATAGTTTGTTTGCGGGCTAAGATGCTACCGAACATAATCTTTCAGCGCGCCTTCCATTCGGCATTGTTTGCTAGGTTTACCGCATGCTGGGTTTGCTCATCCGGATCCGCGTCGCCTGCAAAATTGAGAACGATCTCCGCGTGCCATGGGTTTGTAGGCGTCACCACCCCCACAACGGTTCGGTTCATTTCGCATGCGGCAGATCGAGTAACAACCGCCCATCCTTGCAGACTTTGCCCCACTCTCTCCTCGTCGTGCGTCTTTATCAAAGCGCCCACATCGCCAATTGATAACCTATCGACAGAAAGCTCCCGAACGCCGTCTCGCTCACGGAAAACTTTGGGCGGGATAGTTCCCTTCGCGGCGCTCTTTGCTTTCTTGCTATCGAATATCGCGCGCCCCAGAAGTTCATCCGTGTCAATCTCAGGGTTTATATCACTCATGCGCTTAGCAGCTGATCAATCGAATACGTAAGATGCTTCTTCCAGTTTTTGCCCGCGCGGCTATATCGTCCCCGCCAATGCTCTTCTGGATCATCACCAAACAACGCTAATGATCCATCTGCGCGAACGGCGACTAGCAGAGCCCTTTTGTTTTGCTTAAAAAATAAATCGACGCCGCCCTTATCGTCATGTTCAACCGAGGGATCTGGCGCACCTAGATCCGAGCAAATTCTCAAAATATCAATTGATCTAGCAATCACCGCTTCCCCTGGCGCGGGGACATCTTCAGCGGCAGCGTCTTCAGCTAAATCTTTGAGAGACTCTGAGGCTTCATCGAACCAATCTATGCGCGGCTTGCTCATATGTGTTTCTGTGCCGGTTGCCGGCATCAATGATGTCGGAGCTGATGCGCTGCCACTGGACAATGATTGATAGAACGCAACGATCTGCCGCATCTGCGAGAAAGTTCCAGCCGGAGCAATTTCAAGGCGCGTGCCGCCCATTGTAGTTGCGCTGGTGGGATTTGTCGCGGTCGATAATTTCACAGGCGGAGGCGCAGCATAACGCACAGTTGGCGCAGGCATCATGAATGGCGTTGTTCCTGCAATTGCGGACACGCCAGCAAGTGCCGCCCTTTTAACGGTCTGTGGACGTTTCATTTCAACACCGGCTATTTCATGAAATCGTCTGGCAGAGAAGATACTGCGGCAGCAATGTCTGGAATTCGATAAAGTCTCCGAAGATGTTCTGGCATTTGAGATAGCTGCTGCATAATCGCCGAAGCTAATCCCATTGCGTGATCAGGCCTCATGCTAACAGCGCACTCCGCCATTCTGTAAGTGTCTAATTCAAATTCAGGGGGTGATATGGGGCGAATTCCATTCCCAATTTCTTCAACGCGGGTTTTGTCGGAAACAACGCTTGAGAAATTACTTGTGAACGTGACTTGTACTAATGCGCCAATATCGTCGGCCTTAGTGACGACCACTACACCATCCGCATGATTTGAGCGAAAATCACCCGCCTCCTTATACTGCGTCTTTATTGTTCGCTGTCGAGGCTGCATGGGTTGGCTTTTCTCGGCCATAACGCTGTCTCCGCCAAATGTTGAACAGATCGCCCAGGCAGGGAGATGCAATTGCCGTCACTCTACCTTGCAATCTTTGATTGCCGTCATGCTAGAGGCGCCGCGCCTTCAAGGCCTCTTCGACTAGCCTGCGAATGGCTTCCGATCGCTTCAACCCCTCACGCTCGCCATAGGCTTCGAGCTGCGCCAGCAGGTCCGGCGGCGCACGGAAGCCAACCAGCGGATCACGCCCGGTGGCAGGTCGGCCGCGCTTTTTCGGTTCAACCGGAATTGACATCAGCATACTTTTCGGTTTAACCCAAAAGCGGGCCGAACGGAAGGGTGCAGCCTCCCATCCGGCCCTGACCCCACCACTCTGTTGAGGAGAGCGGCATGGCTACCCACGTCCATAGCACACGCACGCCCTTATTACGCCCGTCCGATCGCCCGCAGCCCTTATTAGGCCTGGGGCTCGGCCGGCAGTCGGGCCCCGTCACCATCGCCATCGCGGCCATGCGCGCCGCGGATCCAGATCTGGAGCGGCAACGCCTCTGCGACCTGCGCCGTCGGATTGCCGACCGGATCGAGGCAGACCTCGCCTTATTAGATGCGCTCGACGGCGACGCGGACCTGGAGGACGTCGACGTGGACCTTGAAGATGGCCACGACGCCGAGGGCAACAGCGACGATAACGGCATCGCCGACCTCGAAGCTGCGGCCGAGCAGGGCTTTCCGGGCTACGGGAGGTGCGTATGACCGCCACCCGAACCCCGACCGAGCTTGCGGCTTGGAACGAGGAATTAGGCAAGCGCTATCGCGAGTGCGAGAGCGATATCTGCGACCTACGGCTTCGCGGCATCGTCCTCGAAGCGTTCTTCTCTGAGACCATCAGGGAGACGGAGGGGGCGCCGAAGTTCGGCAAGAACGTCACGATCATCCTGACCCGGGAGCAGATCGAGGCTTTGGATTTCCTGATCAGCCAGCAGCAGACGCAGGTCCTGAGCCTGCACCGCCGTTTCTATGCCGACGTGGAGGGCGAGCAATGACCGCCTCCACCCGCCGCGCCGCTCTCGGTGCCATCCTCGCGGCTCCGCTGACCTCTGTGCCGGCCGTCGCCGCAGACCCGCATGTCGCGCGTGAGGCCACGGCCCGCGCGCTCTATCAGCGCCACAGGGAAATCGAATGGGGTTGGGGCACGCCCAATCATTCGGCTGCGGATTGGGCTGCCTGCGAAGCTCATGCCGCTGTCATGGACTTCGCCAGTGAGGCTTGCGAGATGCCAGTGCCGACGACCCTTGCTGGCCTTGGCATCCTCGCACTGACGATCGCTCTCTCAGAGGAGCACGCCTACAACGAACGGCAACACATGGATCAGGACGAGCGCATGTTCGTCGCGCTCGTTCAAGCAGTGCTGTCGGTGGCTGGCGTGACGATGCCGGCCAACTACCGGGGCGCGATCTACCGGCCTGGGGAGGATGAGGCATGCGCTTGATCTACGCCTTCCTCGCGGTCCGGATGCTCCGGCTCGCCCGCTTCGATCTGTTCCGGCACGAGCTGCTGATGGCCGACGCAGACGCGGCTCTGGCCCGTTCGCGGGATCGAGTGCGGGTCGCCGAGGCCCTGGCCGCGCGGGCGGATCTGCCGCCACGGGCACTGCTGCGGTGACCACGGGTGGGGGACCGATCCCCCACCTTCGAGGTCGATCCGGCGGGCAAATGCGAAACGGTTTCGCTTTTGGAGTGGCCAACTTGTCCACTCCTCGAAAACGGAAACGGTTTCCGTTTTGCCGAGCACCCACGCCCGCCGCGACAGCTGAGGGGCATATCTGCGAGCGAGCGTGGATGGCCAACGAGACGGTCGAGAACTCGCCGACAGGTTGAGGGCTAGCCCGCCCGCCTTGCCAAAATATGACCGCCGGTCGCTCGCCGAGTGCGGGCCGATCAATCCGCAGCCGTTCGCAGCAATACTTCAAGATCCGCGTCAATCTCGTGGGTTGAGGTGTGGGTAGGACGCGCAAACTCGGAGTTAAGTTACTGATGTTAAACGATGAAAATTTGGCGGTGGGCGGACCCCCTCTCCGCCAGTCACTGAATGACGCGCCATAGATTCCAACCTTCGCGCAAGTTTCGTGCCCGGACCTCGGCATATCTTGGCACGGCTTCAAGAGCGCCTTTGAAAAGGCAGCGCGTTCGAGCCCAGCCCTGAGGTCGCTCCCAGTGTCGGGCTCAATGTCCCGACCCGTCGTCTGGATCGGGCTCAGCCAGCCTCTGCGCGTCGCCTTCGAGAGAATGGCGAGGGGACGAAGCCGCTGAAGCACCCGATCCGAGGCGCCATCGTGCTGGCGTATTCCTCCTTCGCCTTCGACGGCCGCCCCGACCTACGCCTGATCGTCTCCAACCCGGTTGAGCCGTCGGTCACAGCCCGCGTACGTGAAGACATCGGCGGGCGCGCCAGCTTGGACGATCGCGTCCCTCCGGTTTCGAGAACAGCATGACTTCGCCTCGCCCTCCGGGTTGGGTCGCGTGCGGATGGGCCGCCAGGAGTGGATCCCAGTCGGTCCGCTCCACAGCGACAGGGCTTCGGGGCGGACGCTGCGCCCAGCCCGGCGAGCTCGCGGAGATCCCTTTCCGCCGCCTGACGTCCTGCGTCGCTCCGACAACAGCCACGTTCGGAGTCGGCCTGGCTGCGACCACCCGCGAACGTATGCCGTCCGAACTCTCGGCTCCGTGAGTCCGTTGCTGGACATCGCCGACGAGGTGATCCACGCGCTCCGACCGATCTACGTGGTGACGGTGCTCGGCCGGCTGCGGGGCGCTCCTGAACGCGGGTTCCGCGATGCGGCATCCGGGACGGAGGTCCATAGAGTGCGGCTGCGAGAGCGCAGCGATCCTGCTACCCTGCGCGCAGCCGTCGCCGCTCGGTGGCGCACCTCAGCGCGAGGCAAGTCGACCATGCATAGCGCGGCGATCAGGTGGCTCGTTGTGGCGCTCGCGGGCTTCGCGAGCACCGAAGCTGTCGCGCGGCGCTCCCGAGCGAGCAGCCCCGCCCCGCGCGGCGCGACCGCGTTCTCCCCCTTCGCTTTCCCGCGACCGCCCAATACCGCGCCGCGTCCCGCCGGCGACGGTATCATCCACTGGAACACGCCGAACAAGGACGGCAACCTCGGCGGACCCGGGACAGGGGGAGGGGGCGGTGGCGGAGGCTGACCCCACTCAGCTTCGCCATCGGGCGCCCGTGGCTCCGCACCCCGTGGCGGAACGGGCGGCTCGGGAGCAGTGGCGGCAACCCTGAGGCAGGGACGCCTGTCAGACTGCACTCAGGCCCATCAGCACGACGGCCATTTGCCAGCCTGCCACCAGCATCGCGGCGATCCACACCACCGTCGCCACGCCGCCCGCGACCATGATCATCGTGAGGACGCGATCCATCCAGGGACGCATGGATTGATCCTGAACCGACACTGTCTCGATGTGAGCCATGATTCACCGTCGCATCAGCGTACCGAGGCGATGTCCGCAAGCTTGGTTCCTGAGGCGAAGCACACAAGCCGCCCGCCAGTCAGGCATACAGGAGGTAGAGCACGGTCGCCGGAGCGATCACGACATTGGCTGCGCCGAGACACACGAGAATCGTCACGGCTGTCGCATGGAGGTTCGGCCTGTTCTTGAACATCCATTCCGCAGGGAATGCGAGTACTGTGATCGGCAGCATGCAGAGCACGATCGAGATCCACAGCAGTGCGCCCGGCACGAAAATCAGAAGACCGATCCGGCTTCTGGGCAACCACTCCGTCCGTTGATCGCGTGCAAGGATGGCTTCCGACATCTGACGCGCCGCCCCCTCTTCCCGATGGCTAATGCAACTAAAAGTGGTATATGTCGGATTAACGTCATCTCAACGGGAAATCCCCCGGCGCCTCGGGTTCGGATTACGCAGAACCTGAGCAGCAATCGCCGTGGAATTGCCCACCGGCCGCGGCCACCTGCCGACGGGCCTGTAAATACGGCAGCATGCCGACGCCTGAGGGGGTGACCGGTAACGCGCTATAGCCTCAGCGGCGGCGCGCGACCGTCGCCGCCATCCAATGCGAGGCGGGCGCGGGTCTCGGCAGCGCATCTCCGGCGTCGAACCTCGCCGCCCCAAGGTCCGCGCCGCGCCCGGACCTGCTCTGAGGCCTGCCGTGGACCTCCTCAACACGGAGAACGCCCGACACCCGGAGACCGCAGACACGGAAGACCTCGCGGAGGCCGCGTACGATGCTGGGCTCCGGGCCCGCGTCGGTGCTGAGCGGCAGACCGCTCCTTCCGCCTGCTCCGAGATGCGGCAGTGATTGGCTGACGTCCCGGCTTTCGGCCTCTCGCGAAGAACCGCGACCAGAGCGTTGTCGTGGAGCGAGGGACCGAAATCCGAGCGCTCCGGCTGGCGCAGGTCGAGCCCGTCAGCCCCATGCAACAATCGGAGCAATCCTGACGACATCCAGCTTGACCATAAGGCCGCCTCGGAACAGCCGAGCTGACGGGGCCACGATGACCAAGCCGATCACCCTGACGAACCGTCTCGTCGACGCCGTCGTGACGGCCGCCATGGCGTTCAGTCTCGTCGTGCACGCCCAGGTCATGATCCTGCCGCCGCACTTCGTGTGACGGGCGATCGAACGTAGAGGATGCAGAATTGTCTCACCCGCTGTCGCGCGTGTGAAAAGGGGTCATTGGCACCCGACTCGGCAGTGCCGAGCAGCTGATCGCTCGCGAACCCAGCAGTTTGCCACATTGAACCATCACCGTTTCATGCACGTATGCGTTGTATATGGAACTTGGAGGTTGTGATGCAGGCATCCGAATGCTGCATCATCCGGGTATCTATCGCCGCGAGCCTCGGCTGGCTCATCGCGATTACCCTGATGTGGAAGCATGGCGTGCTGGCCGCGCTGATCGTCAGCCCCTTGTTCGGGACCGCGGCGGCGATCGCCGCCATGACCCTGTTCTGGTTCGTGAGCCTGTTCGTCTCCTGCGAACCCATCGGGCCGCGGGCGTCTGACACCAACCGGTAGCAGGATCGGAGAAGGTCGCAGCGCCGAGCCATGTGCACCGGGATCGGCACGGCGCCGGCCGGCGCCCGATCGGAGCCGGGCGCGTCGGGGCGTGTCAGGTCCGCATCCTGCGAGGAGCAGGCGCAGCTGCTAAGACGTGGCCATGAACCGGAGACCGCCTGACCGACTCACGACGATCGCGATTCTCGCGGTCACCGCCGCGCTCGCAGCCGTGCTCGTTGTGAGGCTTCGTGACCCCACGCCTCCGCACCGTGGCCCCCTGCCCAGTGCGTCCGCCGCCAGGCGATGATGCAAAGCCCGCGTTGAACAACTGCAGCGGCTGGAAGCGGAATGGCTTCTCGCATGCGCGCCGCCCGCGAAGGCGGACGTGCGTTGGCCGGTGCTTCCCCCTGCTCAGACCGTCGTTTCGCCGAGCGCGACACAGTCGGTCCTGTGGGGATCGGCTCCGCGATCTCGACAGGCTCCGTGACCGTCCATGCGGGCGACCGGGCGGATCTCACTTCTCCCGGAACGCCCGCCGGGCTTGATCGACGAGCGGCTTGGTGAGGTAGGACAGCACCGTTCGATCTGCCGTGCGGATGAAGGCCTCCACGGGCATGCCGGGCATCAAGGTGGCCCCGTCCAGTCGCTTCATCTCCTCCTTCGTCACGCCCAGGCGAACGAGGTAGTAGAAGCTGCCGGTCCGCTTGTCCTCGCTCACATCGGCCGCGATCCGGGTCACGCGCGCGTTGAGCTCGGGTGTCGTCCGCTGGTCGAAGCTCGGGAAGCGCAACCCCGCGGCCTGACCGGTCTGCAACCGGTCGATGTCCTGCGGCGCCACACGTACCTCGGCGACGAGGGAATCCGCGGTCGGCACGATCAGCATGATCGGCTCGCCCGGGGTGATCACACCGCCGCGGGTGTGGACCGCGAGTTCGTGCACGTAGCCGGTCTGCGGCGCGCGGATCTCGATGCGCTGCAGCTGGTCGAAGGCCGTGATCCGCTGCTCGGTCAGCGTCGCCGCCTTGGCGCGGTTCTCGGCCAGCTCCTTCGCGACGTCGCTGCGGAGGTTCTGCTCGAGCTGGATGATCTGCAGCTCGGTCTCCGAGACCTTGCCCTTGGTCTGCGCGATGTTGGCGACGAGGACGCCGCGCTCGCCTTTCAGGCGGGACATGTCGCGCTGGAGGCTCGTGAGCCGGGTCAGCTGGATGAGGTTCTTCCGCCAGAGATCCTCGACGCCCTCGTACTCCCGCCCGATGATCGCGGTCTCCTGCTCCTTGGCGGCGGCCTGCTCGGACAGGCCTTTGATCTCCTCGTTCAGCTGCCCGACCCGCTCGCGGAGCTGCGCCTTCTGGCCCTGGAGCGCGTCCTGTCGGAAGCGGAACAGCTTGCGCTCGCCGTCGACGATCCGGGCCACATCCGGTCCGGCTCCCTCGAGCTCGGGGGGGATGGCGAGGCTCGCGCGGCCGTCGCGTTCGGCCTCCAGCCGGGCGTTGCGCGCCGCGATCTCCCACAGGCTCTTGGTGACGCTGTCGTAGGTGGCCTTGGCGGTGGTCGCGTCCAGGCGGACCAGCAGGTCGCCCGCCTGGACGCGCGCGCCCTCCTGAACCGGCAGCTCGGCGACGACGCCGCCGGTCGGATGCTGGACCTTCTTGATGTTGCTCTCGACCACCAGCGAGCCCGTGGCGATGATGGCGCCGGACAATTCCGTCGCCGCTGTCCAGGCCCCCGCGCCCGTGGCGACCACGATCACGGCGGCGACGCCGGCGACGTGCCGCCGCAAGGAGCGGCGCGTCTCGTATGTCGGATCCGTAGCCGGCCCTTCAGGCGTGCGATCCGTCGTCATGCGACCCTCGTGGGCGTCTGCCGCGTCAGGGCGTTCAGCTTCGACAGAACTTCGTCGCGCGGGCCGTGCAGCTGCACGCGCCCGTCCCCGAGGACCAGGATGCGATCGACCGCCGCCAGGGCGCTCGGCCGGTGCGCGATCACCACGACGATGCCGCCGCGCGCGCGCACGCCCTGCACGGCGGCGGACAGGGCGCGATCGCCGTCGACGTCGAGATTCGAGTTCGGCTCGTCGAGGACCACGAGGAACGGATCGCCGTACAGGGCCCGCGCGAGCGCGATCCGCTGCCGCTGACCGCCGGAGAGGCCCAGGCCGCCGGAACCGACGCGGGCGTCGTAGCCGCCCGGCAGCCGGAGCACGACCTCGTGCACGCCGGCGGCCCGGGCGGCCGCCAGCAGGGCCTCGGGGTTGGGCTCGGGATCGAAGCGCGTGATGTTCTCGGTGATCGTGCCGTCGAACATCTCGATGTCCTGCGGCAGGTAGCCGACCGCGCGCCCGAGGGCATCGGGATCCCACTGATCGATCGCCGCGCCGTCGAGGCGGATCACGCCGCGGTTCGGGCGCGCCAGTCCGACGAGGGCACGGGCGAAGGTGGACTTGCCGGAGCCGCTGGCCCCGATCACCCCGAGGGCGCTTCCGGGCGCGAGGGCGACGTTGACGTCGTGGAGCACCAGCGTGTCGGTCCCGGGCGCCGCGATCGACAGGGCCGTCACGCGCACGCTCTCCCGCGGCGCCGGGAGCGGCGTGAGGGCTGCGGGCTCCCGCCGGGGCAGGAACGCGACGAGGCGGCCCCAGGCCTGCCGGGCGCCCGAGAACGACTTCCAGTTGGCGATCGCCAGGTCGACCGGCGCGAGGGCGCGCGCGGACAGGATCGTGGCGGCCAGCATCACGCCGGCCGTCGCCTCCTCGCGCACGACGAGGAAGGCGCCCAGGCCGAGGATGCCGGATTGCAGCACCGTGCGCAGCAGGCGCGCCGTCGTGCCGAAGCCGATGGCCAGGTCGTTCCCGTACGCCGCGACGTCGAGATTCCGCCGGGCCCGGACCTGCCAGAGTTCCGCGATCCGGGACCGCATCCCGAGCGCCGAGAGCAGCGGTGCCGTCCGGTGCGCCATGTCGGTGAAGGACCGGCGCTCACCGGCCGTTCGGACGGCCTCCTGGGTGGACGCGGACGAGGCCCAGTCCGTGAAGATCGTCAGCACGCACAGGAACAGGGCGCCCCCGGCCACCGCCGCGCCGAGCCAGGGATGGAACAGGAAGCAGACCGCGACGTAGAGCGGCACCCAGGGCAGGTCGAAGAAGGCGCTGACCGCCATGCTCGACACGAAGCCGCGGACGGTGTCGAGATCGCGCAGGGCCTGGGGGCCGTCGTCGCTGCGCGGCATCTCGGCGCCGCGGACCAGGAGGGTCCGGAAGATCCGCGGACCGAGGCGCTCGTCGACGAGGCGCGCGAAGCGCGCCAGGATCCGGGCACGGAAGATCTCGAAGACGCTCTGGATCACGAGCAGCATCAGCGTGATGCCGGCGAGACCGACGAGCGTCGCGATGCTCCGGCTCGGCAGCACCCGGTCGTAGACCTGCAGCATGAAGATCGGGGCCGTGAGCATCAGCAGGTTGATCAGGCCGCTGACGATCATCACGGTGATCAGGCACGTGCGCCCGGCCCTGACGGCGGACCAGAACTCGCGCCGCTTCGCGACACGCAACACGCGTTCATCGGTCACAGGTCGATCCCTCGGCTTGGCACGTCAGCGGAGCGGTTCGGGCCGAAGCGAGTCGGGCCCCGGCGTCGCGGAAGCCCCCGCCGCGTCGGCGGCGGGGGCCGCGTTTCACAGGCCGAGCAGGTGCAGGCCGCTCGTGGCCGTGTGGGGAGTCGGGTCCGTGTGCTGGACCTCGGTGTGGCCGCCGAGATCGATCGTGGCGACGCCGAGATCGACGCTCACGCCCTGGGCGGCGCCCGCCTCGGCCGGCGCGGAGGAGGTCCCCGACACCGCGTCCACGAGGTGGCCGACGAGGGAGTCGGCACCGCCGCCCGTCTGCGGCAGGTGGATGCTGTCGCCGCTGAGCAGGTTCGCCGTGGCCAGACTCGGCTGATCGGCGCTCACCGCGACCGCGCTCACGTCGACGGTGTGGGCCGGATCGGCGGCGGGCGTGAGCACGGCGACGTCCGCCACCGGCGTCGAGGTCGTCGGGCCCGCCGACACGTCGATCAACGGGTGGGTCCCGGCTCCCGGCTCACCCGACGTGCCGCCGGTGAGCGTGCCGAGCAGGTCGCCGACGGCGCTCCCCGCCCCACCGGTCTCGCCCCCGCCCAGGACCGTGGTCACGGTCGCGACGACGCCGTCGACCGGGGAACCCGCCTGGTGGCCGTCCCCGCCGGCCGCGGGAAGGATCCCCGCCACCGAGCCCACGACGCCGCCGGCCGCCTCCGTCACGGACCCGAGATCGCTCGCGACCTGCGCCACCGCGGGGCCTCCGTCGCCGTTCAGGACCGCGCCCGGCAGGTTGACGACATCGGTCACGAGGTTGCTCGACTCGCCGAGTTCCCCCAGGCCGACCGTGGTTCCGAGGTTGATCACGGCGTGGAGCGGGTCGTTCAGGACCGGCACATCGTGGCCGACCTGTTCCAGGGCCGCATGGACGCCGTCGATCAGCGTATTGGCGACGTCGCCGACCGGCTGCAGCGGCGCGTTCGTCCCGAGCAGCGCGCCGGCCGCGCCGGAACCCGGGCCTCCGTTCAGGCCGCCCAGGAGACCGTCGAGGCCTCCGGCACCCTGGTCCCCCGTCAAGCCGCCGAGGGCGGAGGTGACCGGTGCCAGGAGACCGCCGCCCGGCAGGCCGGATCCGAGACCGCCGCCGGCCGAGTCGAGGAGGCCGGTCGCCGAGCCGACGACGCCGCCCAGCGCGCCCGCCACGTGCCCGAGGTCGTCGACGACCTGCGCCACGCCTCCGGGCGCGTTCCCGGTCAGGATCGCGCCGGGCAGGTTGATGGTGTCGGTGAGCAGGTTGTGGGTGTCGCCGAGTTCACCCAGCCCGACCGTGTTGCCCAGCGCGATCACCGCGTGGAGCGGCTCGTTGAGGAGCGGCACGTCGTGTCCGACCTGCTCCAGCGCCCCGTGGACGGTGTCGATCAGCGTGTTGGCGACAGCGCCCACCGGCTGTAGCGGCGCGTTCGGCCCGAGCAGGGCGCCGGTTCCGTCCGGAGCGCCGCCGGTCACGGTGCCGAGCAGGCCATCCGCCGCGGCGGTGACGGGGGTGAGGAGACTGCCCGCGCCCGGCGCGCCCGCTCCCCCCAGGTCGCCGACGATGCCGGTGACGCCGCCGAGCAGTCCGCCGGCCGCGCCCGCCACCGCGCCGACATCGCTGAGGATCGGCGACAATGCGCCGAGCCCCTGGCCGCCCAGCAGGGCACCGGGCAGGGCCGCGGCGTCGGTCAGCAGGTTTCCGCCCTCTCCCAGATGGCCGAGTCCGAGGGTCTCGCCGAGGTTGGTCAGGCCGTGGACAGCGCCGTTCAGCAGCGGGATCTCGTGCCCGAGGTTCTCGAGGGTCATGTGGACGTCGAGGACGGCGGTGTTCGCGAGGTTCGCGACCGGGGCGAGAAGGCCGCCCGACGCGAGCAGGCCGCCGGCCGTCGCGGCCCCGGTGACGGAGGTGATCAGCGTGTCGGTCGCTTCGAGGACGGAACCGAGATCCGCGAGGACCGGCGTGGCCGAGCCGAGGCCGCCGCCATTGAGGAGCGATCCCGGCACGGCGAGCGTGTCGGTCAGGAGATTGCCCGCTTCGCCGATGCGACCGAGGCCGACCGTCTCGCCGAGGCCCGTGAGGGCGTGGATCGGCGCGTTGAGCACCGGGACCTGATGGCCGACATCCTCCAGCGTCGTGTGCAGGTCGAGGACGGCTTGGTTGAGGATCCCCACCGCCGGCGCGAGCGTGCCGCCGGAGCCGACAAGGCCGTTGCCGGCCACGGGCAGGGCCGTGACAGTATTCAGCAAGGCTCCGGCAGCCTCGGCGACCTGCCCGGCATCGTTCAACACCGGGACGATGCTGCCGGCATCGGTCGGGTTGGCGACGGCGCCGGTCAGGTCCGTGATCAGGTTGCCGGCCTCGCCGATATGACCGAGCCCGACCGTCTCACCGAGATTGGTCAGACCGTGGAGCGGGCCGTTCAGCGCCGCGACCTGATGACCCGCGTTCTCGAGCTGCGCATGGGTGTCGAGGACGATCTGGTTCGCGGTATCGGCCAGCGCGCCGGGAAGCGGTGACCCGCCCTCATCCGCCGCACCGACGTCGACGGCACTCTCGATGAGCGAGGTAATCGGACCGAGACTCGTCAATTGGCCGGTCGATAGTGCGGTGGAGGACAGCAGCGCGCTGGACCCGACCAGCCATTCGAGCGAGCGTGACGACGGGTTGAGCGCGGCGAGAGGGGACGACGACATGGGCACCTCCGGATTTGATGCGTAACCAGCAGTACAATTATGGGTTGCAGTGCCGAGCGTCGGTAAAGAATACCGAGTCGGCGGCCTGCCGTGACTGCGTGCGGCCAGTCCCAACACCGCCGAGGGAGAAGGTCCAACCGCGTCGGGCTTCGGTCTAGGACCAAAATATTATTCGCAGATATGACGTGCGCGGCTGTTCTTTGTAGTAATATTGCGTAGATAAAAGCGGCAAATGAGTGCAATATTCGTTATAAATCGATAATCGCGGCGGATGACAGGGGATATATATATAAATATCCGCTGTCGATCGGCTACTCCGTATCTGTCTGCTCGTATCGAAGTCTGCATCCCGCGCGATGTGCCGTCGATCAGACGGTACCCGGCAAACAGCGCCGTGACCGATTCGCCCTGTTCTCCGATGCAGCTTATGATTGTATCGTGCGGCGCGGCCACTTCAGTGCGTGGCGCGAATGGGCAGGTGAACCGTGGCCATTGATCCGAGGAATCTCGCCCAGACGGCGACACTCACCTACAGCCAGGATTTCGACACGCTGCCGCTCTGGGACGGCACTTCGGGCCTCGACACGTCCGGCGGCCCGCAGTGGAGCATCCACGTCACGTCGACCGGGACGCGGCCCTTCAATCAGGAGCAGCAATGGTACGTCCGCGCCGATCAACCCGACGGCAGCGCGCTCCCGAACCCCTTCCGCGTCCACGACGGCATCCTCACCATCACCGCCGCGCCGTCCGATCCGTCTCTGCTCCAGGACCTGGGGGATCAGCCCTACACGTCGGGCATGGTCAACACCTTCCACAGTTTCAGCCAGACCTACGGCTACTTCGAGATGCGGGCCGAGCTGCCCGCCGGTCAGGGCTTCTGGCCGGCGTTCTGGCTGCTCCCGGCGGACGGTTCCTGGCCGCCCGAGATCGACGTGATGGAGATGCTCGGGCACGATCCCGGCACGCTCTACACCACGGTGCACAGCCTTGCGCCCGGCCAGACACCCGGCAACCACACGATGAGCCAGGGGATCTCCGCAGTCGCCGACATGAGCGGCGGCTACCACACCTACGGCGTTGACTGGCAACCGGACACGCTGACCTTCTACTTCGACGGACAGGAGATCTATCGTACGCCGACGCCGGCCGGTCTGGACAAGCCCATGTACATGATCGCGAACCTCGCCGTCGGCGGCTCGTGGCCGGGCGACGCCGACGCGTCGACGCCATTTCCCGCGCAGATGAATATTGACTACATGCGGGCTTATCAGGCCAGTCCGGGCGCCGCGGCGCTCGAGCCGGTGTTTCACTTCTACGACGCCGCCTCAGGACGGCACTTCTACACGGCGAGCGCTGCGGAACGCGCGCAGCTTGAGAGCACCCCGTCGGGCTACGCCTATCAGGGCGTCGGCTGGGCCGCGCCAGTGTCGTCGTATGCCACGGCTGACGTCTTTCGGTTCACCAACCCGACGACCGGCGACCACTTCTACACGACCAGCACCGCGGAGCGCGACGGGCTCCTCTCGGGCGGTTCCGGCTACAACTATGACGGCGTTGCGTTCGACGCCTACGCGAGTTCGACCGCCGCGGGATCGCACGCGTTGACCGTCGAGCGGTTCGTCAACACCGAGAGCGGACGGCACTACTACGCGTCCAGCGCCGATGAGATCAGCTACATCGAGCAAGGTCACGCCGGCAGCGGCTGGGTTGATGAGGGTCATGCCTTCACGTTGCATGCTCCGACTGCGAACATGTTCGGCATGTAACGGCCCTTCCGGAAGACCTGCTCCGAGGCAGCCAGTCCCTCTTCTCGTCGCGACAGGGCCGCTTCAGCCGACACCCACGGCAGGCTCGCCGCCCGTCGGCAGGGGCTGCTCGGTCCCTCGACGGCTCCACCAGCGTCGCGTTCTCGGCGCCCATCCGCCGACTCTGAGGCTCGCTGGCCGCGGTGCGGCGACAGGACCGCGATCAGAAGCTGTACCCGACGCGCAGCCGCATCTGGTGGCGGTCGAAGCTCGACAGGTCGAGCGGGCCGGGCTCGCCCGTGGCCTGCCCGGCGACCTGGAAGCTCCAGGTGAACGAGGCCCAGGCCTGGGGTGACAACGTCACGTAGGCGGTCGGTCCGAGATACACGGCCTCGCCCGCGACCCGGTCGAGCGCCAAGCCGTCGTAGGTCCGGGCATAGCGTGCCTCGCCGCCGAGGAAGAGGCCGGGCCGGACGCAGAAGGCCAGCGCCCCCGCCACCTCGATCCCCGATCCGCGCACGGGCGCGTCCATCACGGTCAGCCGCGTCGTCGAGAGCGCGAAGCCGACATTGACGGCGGCGATCAGCTTGCCGGGGACGATCTCGCGGTCCGCGAGCAGGCCGATCTCGGTGCCGAAGCTGCGCGCCGGCACGCCCATTCCGCCGTCGACGGTCCCGTAGCCCGGAACGATGTTGAGGGTCAGGCCGAAGGGGGCCGTCCGGCGATCCATCAGGCGCACCCGGGTCTCGAGGAAGCCACCGTTGAAGCCGCCCGTGGTCCGGGCCGGGGTTCCCGGCGCGCCGATGTCGTAGGCGTTGAAGGTGACGCCCGGGGCCAGGCGGAAATCGTTGGTCAGCGGCACCTTCAGGGCCAGGGAACTGTCCACGGTCAGGAAGCGGGCGACGCGCCGGCCGAGGCGCCCGCTCGTCTCCCATTCCAGCTCCGCCTCTCCGGGAACGCCGAGGTCGCTCCCCTCGGTGAAGCCGAACAGATGCTCGCTGTCGAGGTCGCCCGGCGTCAGGTTCTCGGCGGCGGTGGGCAGGGACTGGGCCAGCGCCGGTGCCGGCCCGAGCGCCGCGGCCACCCAGAGCGCCGCGGCCAGCCCGAGCACCGCGGCGAGGCCGCGGAGAACCGATCCTGGAGCCGAGAGACGACGCGGAGCGCCGGTATGCGTCATAGCCCTGACCCATCATTATAGCTGATGCTATATCTGATAGGGCGAGCGATGTCAGGCCGTCAACGGTCGAGCATGCCGGACGCGCGGCCCCCGGAAGTCCGGTCGCGGATCCGGCGCCGCGCGTCGGCGGGAACGGCGTCGCGCGGTCACGGCGGCGCGGGTCCTGAACGGCGCGGAGCGGAGCCGCGCCGCGTCCGCGCGCCGGCTCACGCCGGTCCGGTCTCGGGGGTTGTCCCGGCCGGGGGCGGGGACGCGACGGGCCCGGGCTGCCCCCTGCGCGCGCGGCGCTCCTCGATCCGCTGCAGGATCACGTAGAACGACGGCACGAACAGCACCGCCAGGCAGGTCGAGGCGAGCATGCCGCTGAACACCGTGATGCCGATCGACTTGCGCGCCGCGGCACCGGCTCCGGAGGCGGTGACGAGGGGCAGCACGCCGAGGATGAAGGCGAACGAGGTCATCAGGATCGGGCGGAAGCGCAGCCGCGCCGCCTCCACGGCGGCAGCCGCGATGTCGAGGCCGGCCTGCCGCTTCTCGCGGGCGACCTCGACGATCAGGATGGCGTTCTTGCTCGCCAGCGCGATCAGCAGGATCAGGCCGATCTGCGTGTAGAGGTTGTTGGCGACGCCGAGGAGCAGCAGCGCCCCGACCGTGCCCAGCAGCGCCAGCGGCACGCCGAGCAGGACCGCCAGCGGCAGGATCCAGCTCTCGTACTGGCCGGCCAGGACCAGGTAGACGAGGAGGATGGCGAGGGCGAACACGAGGTAGATCTGCGCGCCGACCGCCTTCTCCTGGTACGACATCGCCGTCCAGTCGTAGCCCGTGCCCGGCGGCAGCACCTTGGCGGCGATCTGCTGCATCAGGTCCAGCGCCTGCCCGGAGCTGAAGCCCGGCGCCGCCCCGCCCACGATCGTCGCCGTCGGGTAGAGGTTGTACAGGCTGATCAGGGACGGCCCCTGCACGGACTTGATCTCCACGACGGTGCCGAGCGGCACCATCACGCCGTTGCCGGCGCGCACTTTCAGGTTCTCGACGTCCTCGGGGCGGAGCCGGTAATCGGGCGCGGCCTGCACGTAGACCTGGAAGGTCCGGCCGAACTTGTTGAACTGCGTGACGTAGGACGACCCGACGTAGCTCGAGAGGGTCGAGAAGACCTGCCCGACCGTCACGCCGAGGGCCTCGGCCTTGACCCGGTCCACCGCGATCGCGATCTGCGGCACGCCGGCCCGGAACGAGGTGTTGAGCTTCCGCAGCCCGGATTGCGAGTTCCCGTCGGCAACGACCGTCCGGGCGAGGCTCTCCAGCAGGGGGTAGTCGAAGTCGCCGTTGCGCAGCTCGATCTGCATGGTGAAGCCGCTGGCGTTGCCGATGCCCTGGATCGGCGGCGGGATCAGCACGAAGGTGTCGGCGTCCTCGACGCCCGCCAGCATCGTGTTGAAGCGCTCGTAGAGGCTGCGCAGATCCTGGCCCTTCTCCTTGGCCCGGACGTCCCAGTTCTTGAGAACCACGTAGGCGACGCCGGCATTGGGCAGGGTGGCGTTGGAATCGAGGACCGAGATCCCGCTGATCGAGAGCACGTTGTCGACGCCTCGCGTCGCCTTCGCCTGGGCGCTGATCCGCTGCATCACCGCGTCGGTGCGCTCCTTCGAGGCCCCGTCCGGCAGTTGCGCGCCGATCAGGACGTAGCCCTGGTCCTCGGTGGGCAGGAAGGCGGTCGGCAGGCGGGCCAGCCCCCATCCGGCGAGCCCGATCAGCAGGAGCGCCACGGCGACCATGAGGCCGCTGCGCCGGACCATGGTGGCGATCAGCCGGGCGTACCAGCCCTCGAGGACCCCGTAGACGCGGTTGAAGCCGCGGTAGAACACGTTCCGCTTCTCCGGCGGCACCGGCTTGCGCAGCCACAGAGCGCACTGGGTCGGCTTCAGGGTGGCGGCGTTGATCGCGCTGATCAGCGCGGTGGCGGCGATCACAAGGGCGAACTGCTTGTAGAGCTGCCCGGTCAGGCCGGGGAGGAACGCGGCCGGCACGAACACCGACATCAGCACCAGAGTGATGCCGATGATCGGGCCGAACAGCTCCTCCATCGCCTTCTCGGCCGCCGCCCGGGGCGAGAGGCCCTCGTCGATGTGGTGGGACACGCCTTCGACGATCACGATGGCGTCGTCCACCACGATGCCGATGGCCAGCACGATCGCGAACAGCGTCGAGAGGTTCACGCTGAAGCCCATCGCTGCCATGGCGGCGAAGGCGCCGATGATCGTCACCGGCACCGTCGTCGCCGGCACCAGCATGGCGCGCCAGTCCTGGACGAAGACCAGGATGACGATCAGGACCAGGACGGCCGCCTCGAACAGCGTCATGTAGACCTCATGAATCGAGGCCTGCACGAACTCCGTCGTGTCGAACGGGATGGCGTAGACGAGGCCCGACGGGAAGGTCTTCGCGAGCTCGGCCATCCGGGTGCGGACCGCGTTCGCCACCGTCAGCGCGTTCGCCTCGGGCAGCTGGTAGATGCCGATGCCCGCGGCGGGCTGCCCGTTCAGGGTGAAGGACTGGCTGTAGGTCTGCGCGCCGAGCTCGACGCGGCCCACGTCGCGCAGGCGGGTGATCCGGCCGCCATCCTGCGCGTCCGCCTTGATGACGATGTTCTCGAAGTCCGGGGCGTTGTTGAGCCGCCCGTTGACGTTGAGCGTGTACTGGAAGTCCTGGCCGGCCGGGACCGGCGGCATCCCCACGGCGCCCGCGGTGACCTCCTGGCTCTGCTGCTGCACGATGTTGATGATGGCGTCGGGGGTGAGGCCCCGGGCCTGCACGAGGTCGGGGTCCAGCCAGATCCGCATCGCGTACTGGCCGGCGCCGAAGACCGTGACGTTGCCGACGCCGGGCAGCCGGGCCAGCTCGTTCTGCACGTTGATGACGCCGTAGTTCGACAGGAACAGGCTGTCGAACTTCCCGTCGCTGGCCGACAGCGTGACGAATTGCAGGACCGCAGTGGATTTCTTCTGGGTCGTGACGCCCTGGACCTGGACCGCCTGCGGCAGCGACGACATCGCGATCGCGACCCGGTTCTGCACCAGCACCTGGGCCTGATCGCCGTCCGTCCCGATCGCGAAGGTGACCGTGAGGGTGTAGGTGCCGTCGCTCGCGCTGGTCGACTGCATGTAGAGCATGCCCTCGACGCCGTTGACCTGCTGCTCGATCGGGAGCGCCACCGTGTCGACCACCGTGCGGGCGCTCGCGCCCGGGTAGCGGGTGGTGACCTGGACCGTCGGCGGCACGACGTTGGGATACTGGGATACCGGCAGGTTGAGCAGCGACACCGCGCCGATCAGCACCATGACCAGGGCCAGCACGTTGGCCAGGACCGGCCGCTCGATGAAGAAGCGCGAGATCATGCCGTTGGCCCTCGGTGCCGGCGTCTCAGGGGCGGCCCGCCGCGGGGGCGGAACGCGGGGTGGCGGAGATCACTGCCCGATCGTCGGGCGTGTCGGCCTCGTCGGCAGCGCCGCGACCGTCGGACGACGGCTCACCGCGGGAGTGGCGCCGGGTCGGGCGAGGCTTCGGCCACCGCCACCTTCTGGGGCGCGACCTTCGCCCCGGGGATCGCCCGCTGGATGCCGTCCGTGACGACCCAGTCGCCGGGTGCGAGCCCGGCCTCGATCACCCGGTAGCGCCCGTCCCGGGGCCCGAGCGTCACCACCCGCTGCGAGACCGTGTCGTCGGCGCCGACCGTGAGCACGTAGCTGCCCTGCTGGTTCGTCCCGATGGCGTCGTCGCGCACCAGCAGGGCCTTGTCCTGGCGCCCGACCGGGACCCGGACCCGCACGAACAGGCCCGGGAGGAGCGCGTGGTCGCCGTTCTCGATGAGCGCCCGCGCCATCAGCGTGCCGGTGGACGGGTCAACCTGCGGCGCGAGATAGTCGAGCTTGCCGGCATGCGGATAGCCGGTCTCGGTCTGCAGGCCGATCTCCACCGGGATCCTGGACAGGTCGCCCAGCGTCCGGTGCGTGGCGAGCAGGTGCTCCTTGACCAGCAGCACCTGCTGCTCGCTGACGTTGAAGTAGACGTAGAGCGGATCGATGCGCACGAGCAGCGCCAGCTTGGTCGGTCCGCTGATGCCGACGAGCGCCCCGACATCCGCGAGGTGGTTGGTGACCACGCCGTCGAACGGCGCGGAGACCTGCGTGTAGCCGAGATTGATGGCGGCGATGTCGAGGTTGGCCTGCGCCTCCATGACGGCGGCGCTGGCTTGGTCCTGCTTGGTCTTCGCGTCCTCGACGCGCGCCTGCGAGGCAAATTCCTGCCGGCCCAGCGTGGACTGGCGCTGATACTCGGACTGGGCATTCGCCAGGGCGGCCTGCTGCGCCGCCAGGGCGCCCTGCGCCTGCTTGAGCTGCGCCTCGTAGGTGTTGCGCTGGATCGAGAAGAGCGGCGTGCCCTTCTTCACGACGGCGCCGTCCTTGTAGGTGATCGCCTCCAGGAAGCCCTGGACCCGCGCCTCGAGCTCGACGGCCGCGAACGCCTTGGTGTTGCCGGTGAGCTCGAAGTAGCGCGTGACCGTGCGCACGAGCGGTTGCGCGACCGAGACCGTCGGCGGCGGTGGGGGAACGTACTGGTTCGCATCGCGGCAACCGGCGGCGAGGCCCGCGATGGCCGCCAGGGCGAGGAGACGGAGGGATCCGGGAAGCTGCAGCACGATCGGCACGGTCGACCCTCAACCTGAGAGCGTTACGGGACGGTCTTCGGTCTCGGTCCTGACGCGGCTACTGATCGTCCTCGGCCTTGGCTTCCCGGGCGAGGGTCAGGCACTCCAGCAGGTCGACGTAGCTGGGCAGGCCGTCGAGCTGGGCTTCCGCCGCGCAGCGCGTCCGGTCGACCGCCGGGTAGCTGGACCACTTCTTCGCCACCTCGGCACGGGCCGACCCCTCGTCCTGGAGGCAGAGCTGCTGCCGACCGGAATCGAGGGTCATCGCCTTCGTCGCCGCTCGGCAGCTGCCGTGAACGTCGAAGACCGGCATCTTGTCCGAGACCGGTGTCGTCAACGCCAGCTCCAACAGCAGGGCGGGGACAGCAAACATCATGATCAGCACACCCGCGCGTCGCGTCGACCGGACGGCCCGGTCGATCCTTGTTCTGGTGGCCCCGCACGGTTGCCGTGCCCTGCGGCAATACAGGTTCGATATTCAGGACAGACCCGATTCGGACGCCTATCCTGTATCGGTAGCATATGTCGCGGTTAAGTTGTTGCAACAAAAATTGTTATCAACCACGGCGCACTACCTAAACCGATCAGCGCCCGGCAAAGCGGCGGTGTGATTTCTCCGATGTCCGCCAATTGAGTAAGATCAGATAAAAATTTGGAACGTTTGGTAAAACAACGGGAGCGTTACCGCGTATGAGGTCGATTTAGCGAGTGCGCAGAGCGCCTATACAAGCGTTCGCGCCCGGGGCGCCGGCGCCAGTCGGCGCGGCCGGCGCCTCCGGCACCGGGACCGGCCGAGGCGTCGACGGTGTCCGTCATGCCGGCCGGCGAGACCGTTTCGACCTGTGCGTCGGGCCCCGGCCACGGTGTGGCCGGGGCCCGACCCGCCTACTTGTCGAGGGCGTTCTCGACGGCGTCCTTGGCCTTGCCGCGCTCCTGCTGGGCCTGGCCCCGGAGCTTCTGGTCGCGCCCCTCGGCCTTCAGCGCCTCGTCGTCCGTCAGGTTGCCGACGCCGCGCTTGGCGCCGCCGACCGCCTCGTTGGCGAGGCCCTTGAGCCGGTCGACCGCGCCCGCCGTCGTCGGCGTGTCGTCGGCCAGCGCCGGGCCCGCGAGGGCGAGGCCGAGGAGGGCGCCACGAAGCGCCGTCTTGCGGGTGCTGCTCATCCGGTTCACCCGAGAGGTTCGAGGGAGCGCGGTCTGACCGACCGCCGGCGCCGACGCAATGACGCACACGTACCGGATCGCCGGGCCGGCAACCGGTACGGCACCGGTCCGCCGGTTCGGGCGCGTCCCGTGGCGCGGACGGTCCTGCGCGGCCGAGATCCCGGCGCGGCGCCGGTCAGGCGGCGGTCCGGAACGCCGCGCGCCCGTTGCGGAGGATCGAGATCAGCGCTCCGACGAGGCCGGCCAGGATAACCCCGTCGATCGCCAGGAGGGTGATCGCCCGGTTCCACAGCCGGTCGAGGCCGAGATCGGTGGTGACGGATTCGGGATGTGCCGGGTCGGCCATCACCCCGATCGTCCAGTCGCCCGCGTGCAGGCCGGTGAACACGTAGTTCACCCGGCGAGTCACGCTGCCCGCGGGCGTCCGCAGCGAGAGCGTCGCGTCGCAGATGTGGAAGACGAGCTTGGTGCTGCACTTGCCGTCGCTCACGCGGGCGTTCGGGACGGGCCGGGCGGCCTCGCGGACCTGCCAGTCCGAGATCAGCACGGGCGCCGTGTAGACGGCGCTGGCTGCCAGGAGGCCGCCGAACAGCACGAAGCCGAACAGCACGCCCAGGATGACGGTCCAGCTCGCGCGGTCGGGCGGCAGGCGCAGGGTCTCGGCTGTCTCGGGTTTGGCGGGCGATCCCATGCGATCCTCAAGCAGGCAGAGCTTCGGGAGAGGGGGGGGCGGCGGCCGCGGTCGGGCGCGCAGCGCGCTCGGCCAGGGCGCGGCGGGCGTGGTGCGCGGCCTGGTAGCGGGCGATCAGGTCGGCGAAATCCTGCGGCTTCATCCCGCGCGGCAGTCCGACCGTGAGGGTCACGATGCGGCGCTTCGGGTCGAGCTTCACGGGGTGCCGCCCCGGGGTCCGCTCCGGCCAGTCCGCGCCCGGCGGTAGCAGCAGGCGGGTGACGATGCCGCCCCGGCTCAGCGACATGTCGAGATCGGCGACGGCCTCCCAGGGGATCACCCTGTCGAGACCGGGCGTGGTCAGCCCCGCGGGGCTCAGGATCAGGGCGACCGGCTCGCCGCGCGACAGGACGAAGGCGCCCGCCCCGCCGAAGGCGGCCGCGAGGGCCAGCGCCACGGCCGACACGGTCCGGGCCTCGTAGGGCGACAGCCCCGGGACGCGGACCAGCACGAGCGCGAGCGCCGCGGCGGCGAAGAGGCCGGCGCTGGCGGCCAGCGCGAGGCCGCGGGCCCGGTGGCTGGCGCGCAGCACCCGCTCCTCGGTTCCGACGTCCGCGGCCGTCGCCTCCAGTTGCGCGCGGGCGGCGGCCTCCCGGGCGCGGACCGCGCCGAGGAAGTCCCGCGTCGCGGCCCGGCACAGGCCGTCGGGGTCGGCGAAGTAGGCGGCGAGCTGGTCGCGGGCCCGGGCCGGCGGCGCGGCTCCGGCCGCGGCCAGCAGGTCCGCGTCCATCGCCAGCCCGAGGGCGGCG